>JAJNBR010000025.1 GCA_021156265.1 Flavipsychrobacter sp. | reverse complement strand
TCCGAATACGGTACAAAAGCGATAAAAAAAGAAGGTACAGAAAGGAAAATAAACTTGTCGGCAGAGTTAAGTTTAAACAACGAGGAGATAAATGCAAAACCTGCCGCAAAGAAAAATACATTCAACAGGCTAATACCAACTACCCCCAGATGCGAGTACTTCCATACCAGGGGAAAGAGCGGGTAAAAAGCGCTATTCATCCCTTTCTCAGCAGAGTACCTATACCCCAGGTCGCCAATTTCTTTATAATACGTAGCATCCCAGATATGCAGATTGCTTTCGTTGGGCAGCGAGGCCACCATAGTGCGCTGGTGAAAGAATAGCTGCAGCGCATAAAACACCAAACCGTAAAGCAGGGCGTATAGGAATGATTGAAAAAATTCTCGTTTAGCCATGGGCCGGGTCAAGATAGGTAAATAGGGAGAAATCTCATAAATGAAAGCATCTAACGTCGAGTAGAAATTTGCTTTCGTCGAACGGCATTCACTATTTTCACCACCAGGAATAGTCTATATGAAATCTAAGGTGTTGATCGTGCTTCTGGCGGCATTCTTTGTTTACACACTCTTCAATAGGATCCAGGCATGGAAGAACACATCTATGCAATGGGACAAACTGGGATATTATTCTTATTTACCGGCTGTATTTATTTACGACGATCTGTCGACGTTATCTTTTTATACCCGGGTTTCCCAACAGTATAAATTCACCGGCGACCTAACATCGTATGCGCTTTACGAACAACCGGGCGGTAAACGATTAAATAAGTATGCAATCGGCACAGCTTTTTTTGAGCTTCCGTTCTTTCTTGTTGCACATGCTTACACAACAACGACAAAGGAATATGAACCTGATGGATTTAGTCATCCCTACCAGCTGGCTGTGGCCTTTAGTAATATATTCTGGGTCATAATGGGCCTTTTCGTGCTGCGAAAATTCCTCGCAAACTTTTTTCCCGACAATGTTGTTTCGGTTACCCTACTATGCCTTGCTATTGGAACCAATCTTTATAACTATACAGCATTCGATCACGGCATGAGCCATCCTTATTCTTTCTTCCTGTTTTCTGCGGTACTCTACCTGACAGACAAATGGTATAAAGATCCAAGAGGTAAACATATATGCCTGCTTGGTCTTATCCTGGGATGGGTGGTTATTACAAGACCCGTAAACCTGGTCATCGCTGTTATTCCGTTGTTGTGGCGGGTTGGCAGCTTTCATGATCTACGGCAAAGATTTTTGCTATTGTGTAACAAATGGCGGCAGGTAGTTATGGCTATGATCTGCTTTTTTATCGTCTGCCTGATACAAATGGGCTACTGGAAATGTATTACCGGGCATTGGCTTTACTATTCTTACGAAGGAGAAGGTTTTAATTTTCTTTCACCCAATATCTGGAACGGATTATTCAGCTACCGGAAGGGGTGGTTTGTGTATACACCATTAGCATTTTTAGGTATGATCGGGTTTTACAGCCTCTGGAAAAGGCAACCAAAGCTGGTTGCACCACTGGCTGTTTTCTTCGTGTTATTCATTTACGTGGTATTTAGCTGGAACCAATGGTGGTACGGGGGAAGTTTTGGCAGCCGCCCGATGATAGAAGCCCTCGCCGTGCTTTCGCTGCCATTTGCATCATTGTGCTACGATATATATAGACGGAGATTTGTCGCCGGTAAAATTGCTTTTAGCGCCATACTTGTATTCGTGGTAGCGCTTAATATGTTTCAAAGCTATCAGTTCCTATATGGGATAATTCCCGTTGATAACACATCAAAAGAATATTACTGGCGTGCTTTTCTTAAGCTTAGCCTGACAGACGAGGAGAAAAAATCATAACAGCTGGCTTGGGTGTAAGATTGTTTTAGCCCGGGTATATATCATTAATAAAATGCTGAAACATCTGCACCTGCAGAAAGACATTTATGGCGACAATGGCCAGCGCCAGCCAACTCATTTGTTTGCTCGCCCATAACATATATACAAGCAAGAGCAACGTGCCGAAATTGAAGTAAATAAAGGATTGAATGTGATTATAGGATGCAAATAACAGCCAGCATGCATTAGCAGCCAGGAATACCCAAAGAAAGTCGGCTGCTTTATAGCTTGCATTTACAGTATAGTGATGCAGGAATACCCAAAAAAATGGCGTAGCAAAAAGATAACGGTGTATATCGTATACGTTGGTTGTTTCTGTACCCCATTTGGGATTAAAGAAAATAGTGACCAGTAACAAGCCAGCCATATAGCCGTACGATATGATCATCAATCTATCGCCTGCCATTTCATTTTTCACCAGCCAGCGGAAACCTTTTATCAGCAGCACCACAATCGCCCCGGTACAAAGAAAAATAGCGAGTCCGTTCAGCCACAGCAAACCAGGGCCAAACATGCTGTTAAATGGCAAGGCAGGCCAGGAAAATTCATGTCCCCAATACTTAGCCTGTTGAATAAAATAGGCAAACCAAACGCCGGTTTTATAAAACTGGTACCAGACAAACAATGCTGTTCCCAGCATTAGAGGGAAAACATACCGCACCAGCGAGTGCCTCAGTGCTGCAAGCCAATTACTACGATCGTTCGTTACCAGTTCTGCTGTAATAAACGCGGGGATCATTATCAGCGAAACCGATCTTGACAGAGACATCAAAAACAATCCCGTCCATATCAGCCATCTGTTGTTTTTGACGATCCCTAAAAAACTGATAGATACCGCAAGGATGAATGCAGCCTCGGAGTAGGGAATAAAACAAAAATACATGGAGGGTATACTGAGCCAGACGAACTTTTGCATCGACGTTAGCTTATATATACTGCAAAAGGCCGCGAAGCCCGCCGCCAGCAAAAAGATATTTATAACAGATATCCCCCACCCCCCGGCACCGGTAAGATGCCAGATGAAACTGAATAAAGGATAAAAGGCAGCATTGCAGCCTGAGTTGTCGAACCATTCGTATCCTTTTTCCGCAAGCGAATGATACCATATAGCGTCCCATTTAACCAACTGATCGCCGGTAGGAAACTTGCTAACCATGCCTCGCTGAGCCAGGAAGAACTGGAACAAGTGAAAACCGAGGCCATAAAACAACGCAAATAAAAAACCGTTAAGATCCTTTCTGTTTAATATCATTGGCTGGACTGATTTACAGGCAATGCGCCGGTCCTAAATAACAAAAATTTATCAAATACAACGAAGCACTTTTCAACTGAGTAAAATTATCGTATATTTGCTATTATCATGTGCAGGTATGATGTAAATTTATTTGGTGTCCAAACTTTTTTAACCTGCACGACTATCCGTAAGAGGGACTCTATACGTGAGAAAACGGTAACATCCTGTAACAAATTTGCGCCCAACACCTTGTCGGGAGCGGATTTGGGACAATTCCGTATATCGTGCAAAAAAACACCTTTGACAAAACCCTGCTTTATCTAAATTTGCACTTCATTTCCACTTCATGCAGTCATCTGTAAAAATATTCTCCGGAACCGGGTCTACCTACCTGGCGGAGCAAATTGCGCGTTCTTTCGGTAAAACCTTGGGTAAGTGCACCACGCAAAAGTTTAGCGATGGCGAATTTCAGCCTGTTTTCCAGGAGTCTATCCGGGGGGACTATGTTTTCCTGGTACAGTCAACATTTGCCCCTTCAGACAACCTGATGGAGCTTTTGATGATGATAGATGCCGCCCGCCGTGCTTCTGCCGGTTATATTACGGCTGTTATCCCCTACTTCGGTTTTGCCCGCCAAGACCGCAAGGACAAGCCCAGGGTGTCGATTGCCTCCAAGCTGGTAGCCAACCTGCTGACCTCAGCAGGAGCCGACAGGGTGATGACCATGGACCTGCACGCCCCACAAATTCAAGGTTTTTTTGATATACCTGTGGATCACCTGGATAGTTCAGCGATTTTCATCCCATATATCGATAATCTTAAGATAGAAAACCTTATCTTTGCGTCCCCTGACGTAGGTAGTACCAACCGCGTACGTGAAGTGGCCAAGTATTTCGAGGTGGACATGGTGATCTGCGACAAGCAGCGCAAGCGTGCCAACGAAATAGCAGCCATGACAGTGATAGGTGATGTATCGGGAAGGAATGTGGTGTTAATAGATGATATTTGCGACACTGCAGGTACGCTCAGCAAATCGGCAGCCATCCTGAAAGAACGCGGAGCTTTGTCGGTTCGCGCTTTCTGTACCCACCCGGTGCTCAGTGGCAAGGCTTATGAGAATATAGCCAACTCTGAGTTGGAAGAACTGGTGGTTTGCGATACGATACCGCTGAAACAGGAAACTCCGAAGATAAAAGTATTGCCTACGGCCGAACTCTTTGCAGTAGCCATTCGCAATACATTCGAGAATAAATCGATTAGCTCTTTATTTATCCATAGCCGTAAATAGTGGCTATTTGATATAACGACTGTTTAAACAAAAAAATCCGTCCGCACCCTAAAGGGGCGAACCTTATTAAAAACAAGAAATTTCAACGACCGGATGTTTGACGGGTATACGCCCGGCGCTGAAAAAGAAAAAAACACACTAAAAATGAGAAGTGTAAAATTTGAAGGAAAACGCAGAAGCGAAAATGGCAAAAAAGCAGCTCGCCAACTTCGTTCTGAAGGCCAGATCCCTGGCGTGATCTATGGTGGTAAAGAAACGATCCACTTCAGTGCCAGCCCACTGTCGCTTCGTCCGCTGGTGTACACCCCTGATTTCCAGCTTGCAGAGATCAACATTGATGGTACTTCTTACCGTTGCATCCTGAAAGACCTGCAATTTGATGTAGTAACTGATGAACTGAGCCACGTTGACTTCCTGGAACTGGTAGAAGACCGTAAGGTTATCGCTACCTTGCCACTGAAGTTTGTAGGCCAGGCTGAAGGTGTTAAAGCAGGTGGTCGCCTGGAGATCAAAGTAAAATCTCTGAAAGTACGTACCCTGCCTAAGCATCTGAAAGAGAACATCGAAGTAAACATCGACAAACTGGAACTGAACGGCAACATCCGTGTTGAAGAAGTAAAGGCAGGCGAAATGGAAATACTGAACTCTCCACGTATTCCTATCGCTTCAGTAGTTATGACACGTGCCCTAAAGCAAGCAGAAACTGAAGAAGCAAAAGCTGGTAAAAAGTAATCAGCCTTTAATAGAAATAAAATAGCCCCGGTAAATCACCGGGGCTATTTTATTTGTTTCGCTTGATAGTACTTACCGGATTACAGTCACCGGCTGCACCGAACGTGCATCGCCACTCTGCACGATGCAATAATATACTCCTGATGGAAGGTCGGACGTTGACAACTGTAGCTGAGTCTGACCTGCAGGAATAGTCTTAGTAATCAGTCGCTGGCCTAGCGTCGACAAGATGTGTATCTGTATGTCGTTCCCTTTGCTGCCATGACGTACAATATCAATATTGAGAATATCTGTAGCAGGATTAGGATATAGCTTTATGTCCAGAGTGCCGGATTCAACGTCGGGTACCGAAACATTAAAGAGCTGTTTAAAAAAGGTAAGCCCACCCAATTCGTTACCTACTACAAGTTCGTATTTATTGTCCCCTTCAAGGTCTGCAAAAGCCGGTGCTGTATTTGTTCCGGCTTTGAGGAGCGAGTAGTTACTATCGATCATGGTATAATCAGTGGTTACATTGCCGTTCTGAAATCCGTCAAAACGGAATATCTTGCCCTCATTGCTGCCCATCACCAAGTAGTCAACTCCTGTATTATCCATTCTACCTATATAGGGCCTGCTGTTTGTGTAGATATTCACAGCATTGGGGTCGGCCTTTGCGTTACCAAGCTTATTGGTTCTATACTTTAGGCTGATATTGCCACCAACGCTTTGGCCTTCATAATAAGTAAGATAGCCGGTACTATTGCCTATTATCAGATCTTTTTTACCGTCTTTGTTGATATCGTAAATAACCGGCGCAGCATGATTTGTAACTATAATATTGCCACCGGTATCGTCTTTCATAATTAAATCCACCAGGTTCCAAACAGGTTGTACTGTGGCTGATGCGGCCTGGTTCTTAAAATAAGACAGTCTACCATCGCTATGACCCAATACAAGGTCATCTTTACCATCATCATCAATATCGCCTATAGCAATAGACGTTCCTTTAAAAAGGTAACTGCTCAGCTGCATAAAATCCATCGTCTCCAAATCAAACGATAGATTTGTACCTGAGCTCGTGTTCTTATAGAAAGACACCTTCCCTACCAAACTACCATTCGGTTGAAAATAACCATTTGAACCTACAAACAGATCAGTTTTTCCGTCCTTGTCATAATCATAAAAAAACGGGTACGAGCCACTCCCTACATCTATCATTTTTTCGATAAGAAAGCTATCTGACTGATAAACGAAATTGGGACTGTTGTCGCTTCCCACGTTCTTGTAGTGCGCAATGCATTTATAATTTTCAGTGGCTGCAGCAGTAGGTGAAAACAGCAGGTCTTTATCGTTATCCTGATCTATATCCAACCAGTAAGCCGCCGGCCAGACGGGCATATTCAACTTATGGCCGTTACTGTTCCACATGGTATCCTGCCATAACATGGAATCTTTTGAAAAGCCAAAATCATTCTTCCCGTTCAGCACCAGCTGAATATCTGAAAAAGAGACGTTGCCGTCTAAGAAATCAAAATCACCATCGCCGTCGTAATCAAGCAAGCACAGCGCATTACCGGTATGAGTTGTTTTATTAGCGTTTCCCGGAATATCGCAGCCTTTACAACTGACGCCTAAGTCGCTACAGGTTGTATCATGCAGCCAATAACTCCTGTAGACAGTCTGAAATGTCTTTCCCCAGCAGTTATCCTTCAGGCATATCCTGACACTATCATTAGGCAGGTTATCTTCTTCCCTGCAATTGCGGTACCAGCTTATTCTACCACCACCGATATAAAAGGAAAGAAAATCAAGGTCGCCGTCATGGTCGATATCTTCGATGCCCGCAATATCATTCGGTTCAACGTAAGCATTTGTCAACCCCGATAACGGGGACGTATAAAACAGATCCCTATAATACGTGAATTTAAGCTCACCATTTTCAAAACGCCCTTTGTAAATAGAAAACCCACCCCCGCCGCGCTGAATGAGATCGGCAATACCATCGTCGTTATAGTCTACGAGTTTCAAAAACCCCTGTATAGGAGGAAAGTTGTATTCAAATTGCGGTGCGTATACGTACTGCGCATTGCCAGCCGTCCCGGCATTTAGAAACGTTTTCACCCCGATGTAAGGTTCATACATCACGAGGTCCTTCCTCTGATCGTTGTTAAGATCTGCCAGAGAAAATTGCGGATTGTTTGCTCCGCCACTCCAGGCCAGTGTTTTCTGGTTGCCCCATGCAAATACTTTTGCGTCGGGGTTGAAGTGAAACATCTGCCCCTGAAATTGAGCCAGGGTACTCAAAGGACCTCCTGCCAAAAAGCAGGTTATAAGTAGCATTAAAAACTTCTTCATAATAACAGGTTTCTGTCTCATAGCCCTAATTCAGTTTTGTAAACCTTGCAACCTTTACGCTGCTGTTGTTTTTAAGCGAACAGATATAAATACCCGGCTTCAAGTGCGCTATATCAACGCTGGCCGTTTTAGCATTCGTTGTTATTATGGCCGAGTAAACATTTTGCCCTACAACGTTATAGATTTTCATCTCTGCCTGAGACAACGGTTCATTGCTCTCAATAGTTATCGAACTTTGCGCAGGGTTTGGATATAGTTGCAGTTCTGTTTCCGAAGCAACATCGCCTACATGCACATTCCATACCTGGCGATAAAGAAACAGCCCCCCCTTGTCATTCCCGATCATCATTTCGTATTTACCATCACCATTCAGATCGGCGATAGCCGGTGCCAGGAATTTGCCTGCCACCCTGATGTCGGAGTATTGTGTGTCTATCAGGGAATACGGCGTTGTAACATTGCCATTTTGAAATCCATCGTATCTCGATATTCTGCCATAACCGCCCCCAACTACAAGGTACTCTTTCCCCGTATTATCCATTTTCCCGATGAAAGGAGCGCTATAACCAAAGGTTTGGTCGGCTTCAACCTTCACCTCACCCAGTTTGTTCTTTTCCAACTGCAGGCTTAGCTGGCCAACGCCACCGATGTTCTTGTAATAATAGAGGTAACCGGTCTCATTGCCTATGATAAGATCTTTTTTAGTGTCGCCATCTATATCATATATTAATGGTGCGGCAAAATTGCCCGCGTCTATCTCGGTAGCATTGGAATTACGCAATTCTTTCTGCGATAAACGCCAGTCAGGTTGAGCCATTGCGGATCCTGCAAAATTTCTATAATAGGACATCGTGCCATTAACGCGCCCAACCACCAGGTCATCTATGCCATCATTATCCAGGTCACCAATGGCAAGTGACGCACCTTCAGCGGCAATGGTATCTATATTCAGCAGGTTCTTCGCAACCAAATTAAAAGAGATATTAGCCCCGGAGCTGGTATTCTGGAAATACCAAATGGTTGTTTTGAATGTACCATTGGACTGGTAAAATCCACGCGACCCCACAAGCAAGTCCTGCTTTCCGTCTCTGTTGTAGTCATAAAACACCGGGTATGAATGTGAGCCAAGATCGAGCATACGCTCTATCAAAAAACTATCGGACTGAAAAGCAAAATTGGGACTACCGTCGCTACCCACGTTTTTATATAGCTGTATGCACTTGTAGTTTTCCGAATTATCGGACAGGGGGGATACCAGCACGTCTTTGTCGCCATCTGCATCTATATCGATCCACGTGGCCAGCGGATATCGCGGCATAAATGCTTTTTTCCCGCCCGATTGCCAGGTGGTGTCTTGCCACGTCATTGAATCTACGCTGTTGCCGAATTGAACCCGGTTGTTACTCATAAATTGAAGATCGGAATACTGACTGTTGCCGTTGAGCACATCATAGTCACCATCACCATCATGATCGAGAAGGCAAAGTGTATTTGAACCATCGGTAGTTTTCGGCTGATCATCGAATAGCGAGTTATCACAGGAGATATGCAACCCATGCTCCCTTACGCCGGGCTGATACGCCCTTCCCCAACACACATCCTTTAGTTGTACTGCGAATGTATCGCACTTGAATTTTTTTTCTTTTCCAATGTTTTTATACCAGTTCATGACAGTACCAAAACTGGAAAATGAAACAACGTCAAGATCGCTGTCATTATCGACGTCGACAATAGACGGGATATCGCTTCCCCCAATACTTACATAGCCTGGTGTGGTGTTATTAGGGTAATAGTACTTAATGTCGCGACAATTTTGAAAAGCAAGCGAATTGTTAGAATTGTAATAGCCATCACAAATGGCAAGTCCGGCTAGGCCATTATGAAAAATATCGACCACACCGTCACAGTTATAATCCATCATCTTGATATACCTGTAGACCGCCGGAAACAAGTATTCAAACTCGGGAGCGTAGAGATAGTTGGGATTACTCGTGGTGCCTTTGTTGAGAAAGGTTTTCACACCTTTTTCACCCGGCAACCAATAGGATTCATAGATAACGAGATCATTCAACCCATCGCGATTGAGATCGGGCACGGCAAACTGCGGATTGTTTGCTCCTCCGCACCATGCCATTTTTTTTTCAACCCCGTCCACCGTCAATTTTACGCCCGATAAATAAGTTCCGTCTGTACGATAAATAGAGCCTTCAAATTGTGCGTGCGCGTTGGTTTGCACCAACAGGATTACAGGTAATAAAACATTTAAAAGTTTCATCTTTCTAAGTTAATTATAAAATGCGAAGGCTTCAAAAAACTAAAATTTGCCAGCCGGTCCATGCCAGGGGTTTTGGAACATTATTTTCCGAAACTGTAATACCCGAAACATACCCTGCATCGGTTCTGAATATTTTTCCATCTACTTGTGCGCAAGCTATAAAGGCCGATAAGGCAGACGGCAACAGAAATACTACCCGGAAGAGGTATCGCATCAGGTCTTTTTACTTAAAGACAATATTTTGACAGATTGAGGTTGGCTTGACGCAATTATTAATTTATGGTTAACATCGCGTTATTTACTCTATGTTCCTTCCTGGGAGTATTTTTTCAGGGGCGAGTTTGGCTCATTTAGGAAGTGTTTATAGACCAGTTTGTCTGCTATGCCTGCAAAAAGCTTGTTTAGCCAAACCGTAAGCTTGCCCTGTGTTGTCATAACTACAGTGCGTTTTCGCTTTTTCACCGCATCCAGTATTTTAGTGGCACATTCTTCCGCACTCATCAGCTTCCCTTCATCCAGCGGCGTTTCGCCCTGTTCTACCCCGTTGGCGCTTCGGGCCACATTGCGGATGTTTGACGCAGTAAACCCTGGTGACACCCACATGACATGTGCGCCTGTTTTCAGCAATTCGGTTCGCAACGCCTCCAGGAAACCCTGCATAGCGAATTTGGAGGCGGAATAGCCCGTACGGGCCGGAAGTCCCCGGAAACCGGCTATCGAAGACACCCCCAGAATAACGCCTTTGTTACTCCGGATGGAAGACAAGGCATATTTGGTACAGTAAACCGTTCCCCAAAAGTTGATATCCATCAACTCCCGGATCACGGAGAGATCGGCGTCTTCAAAAAGAGCGCGCATAGTGATGCCTGCATTGTTGATAAGAACGTCAACTCTCCCCCATTTTGTTAAAGCCGCTTCAATAAATGCCTTACAGTCGGCCTCTTTCCCTACATCAGCCACCATGACCAGCCGGCTGTTACTAGTTTGACCAAAAGCTTCTGCCAACTTTTCGGCATTACGACCACAAACGGCTATTTTTGCGCCCTGACCGACGGCTGCCAACGCAAGCGCTTTGCCAATGCCTGAGGAAGCGCCGGTAATAACAACAACTTTGTCTTTTAAGGTATCCATAGTTGGTTCAAGGAGGCAAAGGTAATTTGTAAACAGCACTAATAATAAACCAAAAACAGCGCTAAAACCTAGCAAAAGATATACACAAAGGTTAATAACTAAAAGAGGCAAGCGCTGGGAAATAACAAGCTTTATATTTTAATTTCATAACAGTAAAAAGTACAGAAAGAATGAAAGTACTCATTATTATGGGGTCGCAAACCGACGAAGGTGTAATGTCTGAATGCCACAACTGGCTTAACTGGTTCGGCATCGAAAACAACATGGTAGTTGCATCTGCACATCGTAATCCTGACAAAGTAAGGGAACTAATGGTAACAGCTAAAGAGAACGGCTATGGCGCCGTGGTAGCAGCTGCAGGTATGGCGGCAGCCCTACCAGGCGTATGTGCTGCTTATACTTCTCTGCCCGTTTTAGGCGTTCCCCTGGATGGCGGTTTGCCGGGCGGTATTGACGCACTTTACAGTATCGTACAGATGCCGGCTGGTTTGCCCGTTGGCACTTTGGCTGTTGGTAAGGCCGGCGCCCGTAACGCAGCGGTACTTTGCGCGCGCATGTTTGCGCTCTCTGATACGGCAATTGCGGAAAAACTGGAAGCTTTCAAGGACGGCGGATACCGGATTTGACAATAGGTTAACAGCCCCGCGGCACAATATTTTCTAACTTTATTATTAACCATAAAACCTGGAGCAAATTGACAGAAGCAATCATCAATCTGGAGACGATCAATCCGATCGAGTTTTTTGGAGTAAACAACAGCAAGTTTGATATTCTGAAAAAGAAATTTCCTCTACTGAAAATATTGTCTCGGGGCAGCCAAATAAAACTATCCGGCCAGCCCGACGAAGTAGAAAACGCCCAAACCCGCATCAGCCAGGTAATAAAGTACCTGGAACGTAATGGCCATTTATCTGAAAATTATTTTTCTGAGATACTGGGCGATGACGAAACCGGTGAATCAGCGATAATAAAGGATGACGCTAACAACAACGATATTCTTGTTTTTGGCCCGAACGGAAAAGTGATCCGGGCAAAGACACAGAATCAGAAATTACTGGCGTCTGTATCGGAGAAAAACGATATCATATTCGCGATCGGTCCTGCGGGTACCGGTAAAACGTATACGGCGGTTGCATTAGCCGTACGCGCGCTTAAGAATAAGGCAGTACGTAAGATCATTCTGACACGCCCAGCTGTGGAAGCTGGTGAAAGTCTCGGTTTCTTACCGGGCGACCTGAAGGAAAAGATCGATCCGTACCTGCGCCCGCTATACGATGCATTGGATGATATGATACCATCGGACAAGTTGAATTACTACATGGCTAACCGTATCATTGAAATTGCACCGCTGGCATACATGCGCGGTCGTACGCTCGATAATTCGTTCATCATCCTTGATGAGGCTCAAAATGCTACTGACCTGCAGTTGAAAATGTTCCTGACACGTATCGGCGCATCTGCCAAGGCCATTATTACCGGTGACCTGACACAGATAGATCTACCGAAGAATCAGAGATCAGGTCTTGCGAAAGCAAACAGGATATTGCAGAACATCGAAGGCATCGCTCATATTCATCTTGATGAATCGGATGTGGTGCGTCACCGACTGGTGAAGCATATCATCAAAGCTTACGATAAAGAGCAGGAGCGCGAAGAAGAACGCGAGCAGGAAAATAAAAATCAGTACAGAAATCTTGGAACTAATAAAGAAAAGGAGTCGTAAGACTCCTTTTCTTTTTGCCTTGCCTGTTAGCCGGTAATATAATAACTTCGGCTAATGAGAAAGTTCTACTTTTCACTATTCGCCCTCTGCCTTTGGGCCCTATCCGGTGTTGCCAAAAACGATCTGCAATTTGCCTTCATCGAAAACAAGGGGCAGATCACTGATCAAAATCGCACACCCAACTCCCAGGTAAAATATCTGCTGAATACTCCCGGACTGAACATACAACTTCGCGCGAATGGCTTTAGCTACGATGCTTACGCTGTCCCTTCAAAGGCCAAACCAACTTTAAAATTTGCTTCCGATGCGAATCGCCTGAACAACCCACAGAATGAAGCTTGCATATATAGCTTTCACAGAATTGACATCAGCTTCCAAGATGCAAATCAAAATCCGAGGATCTATGCCGAATCTCCCTCAAACGACGTTATCAACTATTACACTGAAACAGGCCGCTTCGAAAACCTCCGTCATTTCAAAAAACTAACCTATATAGACATTTACCCCGGCATTGATCTTGAGTTTGTGACGGGGTCGAGCGACAAGGCAGTTGAGTACAATTTCATTGTGCATCCGGGCGCCGATGCATCGATGATACAAATGAAATACTCAGGAGCGATCGACACACGCATAGAGCATGGCAGAGTTATCAACAAGACAACACACGGCGAACTTGCTGAGAATATTCCCGCGAGCTTTATCGAAGAAACGGGACAACGCCTGAGCATATCTTATAGACAAATAACACCCGGGGTGATTAACTACACCATTCCTTCTTACGATAAAACCAAAACGCTCATTATAGACCCTACCCCTGATATTGCCTGGGGCACATATTATGGTGGCGGTGGTGATGACAGAGGGAACGATATCGTAATTGATGGTGGAGATATTTATGTAGCAGGTTCGACGCTGTCGGGAAGCAATATCGCTACCAGCGGGGCCTATCAAACAGCCATCGCCGGCAACAGCGATGCATTTCTGGCAAAACTCAACCGTGCAGGAATACGCCAATGGGCTACGTATTATGGCGGTGCCGGCACAGACATGGCGCTTGGTACAGCCACCATTGCAGGTACAGTGTGTATTGTGGGACAAACAAATTCAACAACGGGCATTGCAACTGCCACTTCTTCCCAAAACACTTTCGGCGGGGCCTATGATGGCTTTCTTGCGAAATTCAACAGTTCAGGTTCGCTTCAGTTTGGTACTTATTTGGGTGGCAGCAATATTGAATATGCCAGCAGCGTTGCCATCAGCACAGCAGGCCCAGTATCTACCATTTACGTAACCGGGGCTACAGCCTCGACATTGGGTATTCCTACCACCGGCGCCAATCAAGGGTCGATGGCCGGAGTAGCCGATGCGTTTTTGGTCAAATATTCATTCACCGGCTTTCCCATCTGGGGTACATACGCCGGATCGACCAACCTCGATGAAGGTTATGCAGTGTCCGCCGATGCCTCGGGAAATGTTTTTATTGCAGGATTGACCTATCAACCGACAAACAACAATCTCATCACACCCGGCGCGCACCAAACTACTTATGGCGGCGATACAACAGACTATTTCCTGCAGAAGTATAATAGTAATGGCGGACTGGTATGGGGCACCTACTATGGCGGATCAAAAGGTGAAGAAAGAGTGGACGGAGAAAAGCTTGCTGTCGATGGCTCGGGCAACGTCTATTTTGCTGGTTCTACGTTTTCATCAAACGGTATTGCAACAGCCTTATCGCATCAGCCTGCGCCTGTTATCAATGGCGGCGAAGACGGGTTCCTGGCAAAGTTCAACACTTCGGGCGTACTGCAATGGGCAACATATTACGGAGGTACAGATGGTGATCTGATCAGCGCCGTCACCACCGACAAGAATGGCAATGTATATACCTGCGGCTACACTTTTAGCACCAACGGCATTGCTACAAACAATGCGTTTCAAACCAACTTGAACGGCACAAACCTTGATGCATTTCTTGTCAAATTCAATAGCGGCGGCGTGCGCGTGTGGGCAAGCTACTACGGAGGTACAGACATAGAGGTTTCCGAATCAATCGCTGTCGATACCCAGGAAAATGCATACCTCACCGGCTTTACGCTTTCGCCAACGGGAATAGCAACGACTGCTACGCACCAGTCGACTCAAGGTGGTGGAACTGATGCCTTCATTGCCCGGTTCAGATCGTGCAACATCTTCTCGTTTTCGATAAATGCCACAGTAAAAGATGTAACCTGTTATGGCAATACCGATGGTATTATATCGGTGACAGGAGTTAATGGCATGCAGCCTTATCTCTATAAACTTGGGTCGGTGGGGAGTTTCCAGTCGACTGACACATTCAAAAACCTGGCTCCCGGCACGTATACCCTAGCGGCTATTGATGACAATGGCTGCATGGCAACAGTAAATCCCGTCATCAGCGAACCAGCGCAGATAGTCACACCAACTATTTCCGGCAATATGACACTGCAACAGAAAGACACGGCAACGTACAGTACACCGATGCAGACCGGCGCTATTTATCAATGGTCAGTGTTGGGTGGTACGATCCAATCAGGACAAGGAACCGAAAATGTCCTGATAAAATGGACACAGGCTGGCCCGGCCGAGGTGAAGGTGAAAGTTAGCGGAAGCCCAACGTCATTATGCCCTGACTCAGCTATGCTCAATTTACTGGTCAACTTTCCCGTTCGCTTGATCGATACTTCTACAAGGCAATTACGGTGTTATCCCAACCCCGTAAAAGATCTCCTCATGATCGACGGACTAAAGACAACGGTAGATTTTACCATTTGCAACCTGCACGGCCAGACCATGCTACGAGGTCAAACCCCGAGTTCAATACCAGTAAAAGAGCTGCAAACCGGCTTCTATTTTTTGCATTTATCGTCTGCTGACGGACAAACAACCGTCAGATTTCTAAAAAACTAACCATAGTAGTCCAATATATACGGGGGTAATTATACCCCCCGTGCAAGGGGCCTAATACGCTTTCGTACGGTTTGTACTAACATTAGGTTTGCCTTGTAAACCAAATGTTATGGGACAACCAGTATTAACCATGTTACAGCCATTGTCATTACCTGAGGCCACAAAGATCTGCTCCCATTATCAATACCTCGTGGACGGTTATTATGATCTGTCTAATCCCGGCTTAGGTAAGATCGAGGCGTTGATCATTCACACATTCGGAAAGAGAGATGAGGTAATCAGCGAATACCGCGTACAAAAGCTCCCGCATGGAAAGGTGTATAGAACACCAAAACATCGGATCGAAGAATATGACATCCTCCTGGTTGCCCGCCTTAACCATCCACAACTAAAGGCCCAATTCGAGATATTCAAAGACCTGCGCACCTACGTGATCGAACAATCGCTTGATTTTCCGTTCTCTACGCTACTCTGATCCGCTCCGCCAAAGGCTGGCACGGTTTATTTTATACGGGTTATAGAAGCCCGAAAATAACGTAGGCCGGAAAGCCGATATTAATATAAAGTCCCGCATACGCGGGACTATTTTTATTCGTCTTCGAGACGCTTAAGATTGATCTCGGAAATAGGGGATACGATGATCGGGTATTTCTCCAACGTAACATCCGACGAGTCGAGACCGAAGGCACGTTCTTCGGACAGACTTATCTTCTTTAGTATGAAGTACCCACGCATCATCAGTTTTTCCAGGAAAGGCAACTCATTATCACGCGACAGGAATTTCTCCATGATGATGAACCGGAAATCACCCATTACATTGTTCTTGCTCAGCGACTCGTAACGGCTCACAATATTCACCTCTTTGTTCTGCACCATTTCCTCCACCACTTTCCTGAACATCATTTGTATACGATGCTCGACGCGGAAACCAAGGCGGAATTCTACCCTGATGATCTCGTTCGGAATAATTGTTTGCACCACATACTCCATTGTGTACGGGTCATCTAGTACATCCACGTGTACAAACCAATAGATATCCGCGCGTTTTGGCTTACGGTAAAGAATGGAAAAAATGATCTTATGCTCTATCTCTTTGGGATTGTTCGCACTCGTGAGGTACACCAAGTGGGTTGAGTATTTGGGTATGGTACGGTCATTGCTCAGCTCCTGTATGATAGGCACATAATCTTCCAGCCGCACAAATTCAACATACCTGTTTTTGATCTTGCGGGCCTTGAACCAAATCAGCATTACCAGGAATAAGGCGCCAGCAGCGATAAGGGCCATATAACCACCATGCGGGAATTTTTCAAGATTGGCGATCAGGAACGCCATCTCGATCGTTGGAAATACGATCAGGTAAGCGGCTATCCACACGATGGGCACGCGGCGGATAAACATGTAATAGGCAAACAGCGCCGAAGTCATCATCATGCATAGCGTGATGGCCAGGCCGTAGGCGGCCTCCATGCGCGATGATTTTTGGAACACAAGTACGATAACGACGCAACCGGCAAATAAAAGCAAATTGATACCCGGTATGAAGATCTGGCCGCGTTCGATGGTTGGATAGTTGATCTTCAGCTTAGGCCATACATTCAGTTTTACAGCCTCACTTATCAGCGTGAAAGATGCCGAGATCATGGCCTGGCTAGCGATGATGGCGGTAATGGTCGCAATAATGATGCCCGGCAGCAGGAACCACTGCGGCATCAGACCATAGAACGGGTTTGCACCTTCAGACGACCAGACCTCTCCTTTATGCCCCAGGAGCCATGCACCTTGCCCCAGGTAGGTAAGTATCAGGCAGGATTTTACAAATATCCACGAAATGCGGATGTTTTGCCGGCCGCAATGCCCCATATCTGAATAAAGCGCTTCCGCACCAGTTGTACACAGGAATACCGCACCTAATATCCAAAACCCGCTGGGGTATTCAGAAAGCAACTTAAACCCATAATACGGATTGAATGCTTTTAAGATCGCCCAGTCATCACTTATGTGCGTAATGCCCAATACTGCCAGCATCGTAAACCAAAGCAGCATGACAGGGCCAAAAGCCTTACCGATAGACGCCGTGCCGAACTGCTGGGTAAAGAACACACCAGTCAGGATCGTGATCACGATCGTGACAATGGACTGGTCTGAAATGTGGCTCATTAATGGAATGTTTTTCAATCCCTCCACTGCAGACGTCACCGAGATCGGAGGAGTAATCATACCATCGGCCAACAAGGTGGCGCCGCCTACCATAGCTGGAAAGACCGTCCATTTTCCGTGCCGCCGCACCAGCGCGAACAGGGCAAATGTTCCACCCTCACCCTTGTTATCGGCCCTTAAGGTCAACAGCACATATTTTACTGTTGTCTGTAGCGTTAGCGTCCAGATAATACAGGAAAGGCTGCCTATTATTAGAAGGTCGCTGATCTCTTTGCCATTGCATATCGCGTTGAAAACGTAGAGCGGAGAGGTACCGATGTCGCCATAGATGATTCCCAGAGCTATAAGTAAACCGGCCAGCGAAGCTTTATTCAGATTTGTGCTACCCACGGATGTTTGTGGTTATGTCAGTTTCAGCGGCCAAAGTTATGCCAAACACAATATACTTTTCTACTATTAACGAGTCTTTAGTTAAAATATTCATATCAGCGGATTTTGGCTGTATATATAGCACTTATATCCGTAATTTTGCGCCTCAAATGTCTAAGATCGGGCAAATAGAACTGGGTGATTTTCCGCTGCTGCTGGCACCT
>JAJNBR010000024.1 GCA_021156265.1 Flavipsychrobacter sp. | reverse complement strand
ACACCTTGTATGGCAGGGAACGGGGGCTTAATACGTGGGTTACCGCGTTTGCCTTCCAGGCTTTCTATAAGCGCTGTTTCTTCGCCGCAAATGTAGGCGCCGGCACCGCGTTGCACATAGATCTCGCAATTGAAACCAGTACCCAGGATATTGTGGCCCAACCAGCCGTTCGCTTTGGCTTCAGCGATAGCCTCTTCCAAGATATCCACGATCCAGGCGTATTCGCCACGTATATATATATAGGTAGCGTTACTGCCAAGTGCAAAGCTGCTTACTATCAGACCTTCGATCAGCAGGTGTGGGAGGAACTCCATCAGGTATCGATCCTTAAAAGTACCGGGCTCTGATTCATCCGCATTACAAACCAGGTGACGGGGAACTCCTTCAGGCTTGGCCAGGAAGCTCCACTTCATACCTGTAGGAAAACCGGCACCACCCCGGCCACGAAGACCACTCTTCTTTACCTCTTCTACTATCTCTTCGGGTGTCATCTTAAAAGCCTTCTCCACAGAACGGTAACCACCGTGCTTGCGGTAGGCTTCGTAATAACGAATACCTTCTTTGTCTGCGTGCTCTAATAAAAGTTTCATATGACGCTAAACCCTTTTACAGGGCTTTTGTGTTTTTTAGATCTTAGTACTCTGCCTGCTTAATAATCGCCAGCCTTTATCCGTTTTTATCCAAACTTGCAATACGTGAAGCTTCAGATCCAGCAACTTTCCGTTCATTTCTACAATGATGTCAGGGTTTGTCCGGACACATGCAACATTCCCGTTAAAGATGAAGCTTGGTTCGTACGAATCTATCCTCCTATAATCCAGCATACCATCCCGCAAGTCATTGATCACGTCCTGTTTGTTTCTATCCATCCGTTCGAATGTCCGTACTTCAAGTCCTCATGCAGCACTACTTTCAGCAGTACAGAATCTCCTCTCAACATAGCTTGATCCATTGCGATCATGGTATTCTTAAGGACGACGGTATCTGATTGCGCAAATACGTTTCCGCAAGCAAAGAACAGGGTTATGACGAACAAGATGCGCATGCTAGTTATTTAAAGCTGCACTTTTTCTGCACTCATCAATTATCTGGTCAATTTTTTCTTTGGTGAGGTGTTCTTTATAGTATTTTCCCAGCTGCATCATAGGCGCATAGCCGCATGCACCCAGGCACTCAGCCGGTTTCAAAGTAAACATGCCGTCAGGTGTCGTTTCGCCTTCACTTATGCTTAGTTTTTCTTTAATGTAAGCTATGATATCGTCGCTGCCATTCAACATGCATGGTCCCGTACGACAAACTTCAAAAACGTATTTGCCAACAGGCTTCAGGTTATACATAGTATAGAATGAGGCCACTTCGTACACTTCGATAGGCAATATGTTAAGCAATTCAGCTACGTGATCCATTACCGGCACGTCCAGCCATCCATCGTTTGCATCCTGTGCCATGTGAAGCAAAGGGATCAATGCGCTTTTCTGTTTTCCCTCTGGGTAGCGGGCGATGACCTCGTTTACTTTTTGCTGATCCAGTTTGTTCATATATCAAACCCTGAAGGGCTTATGTTATTTAAGGTTAATTATGCATCCAGTTCTCCGGCAATAACGTTCAGGCTACTAAGCGCGATGATGGCATCGCTCAACAAGCCGTTTTTGATCATTTCAGGATATGCCTGGTAATAGATAAAGCATGGCCTGCGGAAGTGAAGCCTGTAAGGCGAACGTCCGCCATCGCTTATCAGGTAGAAACCCAGTTCACCATTAGCACCCTCGACAGAATGATAAATTTCACCTGCGGGCACGTTGATCTCTCCCATTACCATTTTAAAGTGGTAGATCAAGGCCTCCATCTTCGTGTACACGTCTTCTTTAGCAGGCAGGTGGTAATGGTCTGACTCCGGCGCGTAGAATATGTCTTTCTGTGCAGGGTCATCGTTTTCCAGCTGGGCGATCTTAGCCAGAGCTTGTTTCACTATGCTAAAGCTTTCCCAGATCTCACCGTTACGAACCATAAAACGGTCGTACACGTCGCCGGTGGTGCCAACAGGTATTTTAAAATCAAAATCTTCGTAAGAGCAATAAGGTTGTGCTACGCGAACATCATAATCAACACCGGCAGCGCGAAGGTTGGGTCCTGTAAAGCTATAATTCAGCGCACGTTCAGCACTGATCGGGCCAGCACCAATACAACGCTCCATGAAGATGCGGTTGCGGTTAAGCAGCGACTCAAATTCTTCCATCACCTTCGGAAAACCATCAATGAACTTGTTGATCTTCTGGAACGCAACGTCAGAGAAATTGCGTTCAAAGCCACCTACACGGCCCATATTGGTTGTAAGACGTGAGCCGCAGATCTCTTCGTAGATCTCGTATATAAGTTCACGCCACTGGAATACATAAGTAAAGGCTGTCAATGCACCTGTATCCACTGCGATAACCGAATTGCAAATCAGGTGGTCGGCAATACGTGCCAGCTCCATGATGAGCACGCGCATATAATCTACGCGCTTGGGTGTCTTAATGCCGATCAGCTTTTCGAGGGTCATGTGCCAGCCCATGTTGTTGATGGGGGCAGAACAGTAGTTCAAACGATCGGTAAGCGGGGTGATCTGGTAGTAAGGGCGGCGCTCTGCTATTTTCTCAAACGCACGGTGGATGTAACCTATGGTGGGTACAGCATCCAGTACTTTTTCGCCGTCTATTTCCAGAATATTTTGAAACACACCATGGGTGGCCGGGTGCGTAGGGCCCAGGTTCAGCGTGGTGCTTTGCTTTTGTAGTGATTCTTCAGCTAGCGTTATATGCTGTTGCTGATTTTTTTGTAGTTCCGACATTGCTAGCCCTCTTCAAAAAATGAATTTTAGTTATGCTACTGTACCGCCACGGCCAAACATCTCATCATCCTTATCCACACGGGTTGGATCTTCCATTGCGTATTCTTTGCGCATGGGGAAGTAATCCATTTCGTCGACATTGAGGATACGGGTGAGATTGGGATGACCAACAAAGTTTACACCATAGAAATCGTAAGTTTCACGCTCCATCCAGTTAGCGCCCGAGAACAGCTGGGTTGCCGTGGATACATCCGGCCTTTCGATCGGTACATATACTTTCAGGCGCATGCGGATGTTATCAACAAGGTTGTGCAGATGGTAGGCTATGCACAGCTCTTCGCCTTTTCTGTCGGGGTAGTGAATGGCTGTCAGATCAGTAAGAAAGCGGAATTTCAGCTGCTCATCATCGTGCAGAAACTGCATGATCTTGAGGTTCAGTTCAGCAGGGGCTGAAACTGCGAGCATACCAAAAGACTCATCGAAGCCTGCAAGTTGCTCTCCAAATTTCTCCGACAGGCGTTGTTTTACTATTTCGTTGGTCATAAACCTATCCCCAAAGGGAATTTATTATTGTATACCGTAGCTTTCCAGTAACGCTTTATACTGCGGGCTTGTACGCCTGCGCAGGCTTTCATTGTGAACAAGGTCCTGAATTTTGATGATACCTTCCAGGATACCTTCCGGACGCGGTGGACAACCAGAAACATACACGTCAACAGGTATAACCTGGTCTATACCTTGCAATACCGAGTAAGAATCGAATATACCGCCGCTTGATGCACAAGCGCCAATAGCCACCACCCAACGAGGCTCGGCCATCTGCAGGTACACCTGGCGCAGGATGGGCGCCATCTTCTTGGCAATGGTACCAGCAACCAGCAGTACATCGCACTGACGAGGCGTAAATCCCATACGTTCTGAACCGAAACGGGCAAGATCGTAGTTGGCGCCCATTGTCGCCATGAACTCGATGCCGCAGCACGAGGTGGCAAACGGCAGAGGCCACAATGAATTGGCACGTGCCATGCCTATTATTTTGTCAAATGAGGTGGCAAAGAAGCCTTCTCCCTGGTAGCCTTCCGGCATGGGAGATATCTTGACGTTTGTATTATACTGAACCGGACGAGACATAATAACCCTCCTAGCTTCTTGCGAAGTTTTTGATCTTTAGATTAGAAATTAATAACCCATTCATCATCAATAGTCTTCCCATTTCAAAGCGCCTTTCTTGACGATGTATATAAACCCACAAAGAAAGAATGCCACGAACATCACAACCGCGAGGAAACCTTCCATACCTAGCTCCCTGAAGTTCACAGCATAGGGGTAAAAGAAAATAACCTCAACATCGAACAGCACGAAAAGGATGGCGACAAGAAAATACTTGATGGCCATTGGCTGACGCGCATTACCCACCGAAGGGATACCGCTTTCAAAGTTTACTAGTTTGTCCTTAGTTCTTCTTTTAGGACCAAGTAGGTGGGTTACAGCCATCATTACGACAATAAACCCAATGGCAACCACTAATTGAAGGGCTACAGGAAAATAATTGAAAGGCGTGTTCGGTTCGGCCGCCAGGAGTATAAAGTTCATAATCAGTATTACTATACCCTCTGTTAAAATTTGGACACAAAGGTAAAGGTATGGGGTGAATTTACAAGTACCTAAATACCTCCGGTTTATCTCATAACTTCAGCATATATTCCCTTTTTTGCCGATATTTCAAATGTTGTAAACCATTCAGGAAAGAGGTCATTTTTAGATGCTTCCTTGCCGTGGGAAGGAGAAACTCAGCTTTGGCTTGAAAAAACGGCAAGCGGACCGTACTCAACACGAGATTTTCACATTGTAAGGTTGTCGGCAGTTTAAACAATATTCTGCATCTTTGTCCCCGCTCTGAGCGAAATATCAAAATTCCCGATAGATATGTTCAAATTATTTGGGTCACTTATATATAAGCTTTTTAAGATAGAGGTAAAGTACAAGGGAAATTGGAAAAAGGAGAACGCCTGGCTTTTGGAGCGGAATTTCAATACTATTATCGACGTTGGGGCTAATGAAGGCCAGTTTGCAATGAAGATGCGAAAGTTCTTTCCAGCCGCAACAATAATCTCTTTCGAACCGATACCCGAAGTTTTTCACAAGTTAAATGCAAATTTTGCAGGCGATAGCAGGTTTATCTCGTACTGCTACGGATTAGGTGAGCAGGAGCAGGAAGCCAGTTTTTTTTTAAATGAGTATAGTCCTTCCTCTTCTCTTTTAAAAATGGCCGATCACACAAAGCATTTTGACACTGCTGTCAAAGACAAAGAGATTAAAGTAAAGATTACGCGGCTGGACGACATATTAAAAAAAACAGAGTTAAAACCGCCGGTTTTAGTAAAATTGGACGTTCAGGGATATGAGGACAAGGTGATTGGCGGAGGGAATAACACTATCAAGGCGGCAGATCTTGTGATCTCCGAGGTATCATTCACTAGCCTTTACCAGGATCAAAAGCTGTTTGACGATATTTATAATTCGCTATCACGCCTGGGGTTTAAGTACAAAGGCAATTATGACCAATTGTATTCACCCGTAGACAATTCAGTACTACAGGCTGATGCCATTTTTATTAAAGAAAACAATTAATGGTGCTGCCAAAGATCTCTGTAATCATACCTGTATTTAATGGCGAGGATACGATTGAAGCGGCAGTTTTAAGCGTCGTAACACAAACTCACGGCAATATCGAGCTGCTGGTGATGGACGGCGGTTCAAAAGACGGTACAGTTCCAACACTTGTGCGGCTTTCTCAGACTTATGCTTTTCAATTTGTGTCAGAGAAAGATAAAGGGGTATACGACGCTATGAATAAAGGGATTACCCGGGCAACCGGTGATTGGATTTTCTTTTTAGGGGCGGATGATGTTTTATATGACGAGGATGTTTTCAAGGATATTTTTTCGGGACATACGGTGGACATTGAAAACCTTGATATTGTCTACGGCGATGTACTGCTGAAAAATCAAAATAAAATATACGGAGGTGCATTCAATAGATGGCGTATTCTCTCCCAAAATATTTCGCACCAGGCAATCTTTTATAAAAGTGTGTTGTTTCAACACCATGGGCATTATGATCTCACATACCCCATACTAGCTGACTATGTTTTTAATCTAAAGCTGTTTGCAGGTAAGCAGTTTCGGGCACAGCACATCAATAAAATCGTGACGATTTTTGCCGAAGAAGGGTTGTCAAGCACAAAGCGAGACCTGGCATTCAAAAGAGATAGGGCTAACCTCATACGGCGTCAATATTCGCTGTTGCATTATTTATATGGTGCGGTCATAGTCCCAATTATCGACCTCATACAAAAAAAGCTGGGCTCCGGAGTTCGAAAAAAATAAACTAGATTTTTTCAACCTCTGATTTAAAAAACTCGTAAGTCAATTTTAGACCATCTGCCAGGGAAGTCTCATGCTTCCATCCCAACGCATGTAATCTTGAACTGTCCATCAGTTTGCGCGGCGTGCCATCCGGTTTCGTTGAGTCCATTTTAATCTCGCCCTCAAACCCAACCACCTTTTTTACAAGTTCTGCCAGGTCAAGAATCGTTATCTCCTCGCCCGTTCCGATATTGATAAACTGTTTTTGATTATAGTTGCGCATTAAGAACAAACAACCATCTGCAAGGTCATTAACATACATGAACTCTCTTAGCGGTTTCCCCGATCCCCATATTTCTACAGTGGTATTCCCATTAACTTTTGCTTCGTGGAATTTTCTTATCAATGCCGGGAGCACGTGTGAATTTTGCAAATGATAATTATCTCCGGGGCCATACAAGTTTGTCGGCATCACCGAGATAAAGTTGCATCCGTATTGATCAAAATAACTTTCGCAGAGTTTAATTCCGGCAATTTTGGCGATTGCGTAAGGCTCGTTCGTGTATTCAAGCGGACCAGTTAGTAGCGCGTCTTCCCGCATAGGCTGAGATGCCATCTTTGGGTAAATGCAGGAGCTGCCTAAAAACAGAAGTTTTTTGACATTATATAATTTGGCCGCGTGAATGATATTTGCCTCGATTATTAAGTTATCATATAAAAACTCGGCCCTGTAAGTATTGTTCGCGACGATACCACCTACTTTGGCGGCAGCTAAAAATACATACTCGGGTTTCTCAGTTTCAAAAAAATGGTAGACCGCCTTTTGGTCACGCAGATCAAGTTCGCTGGACGTGCGTGTTACGATATTGTTATAGCCATTTTCATGTAGCTTTCGTGTTATCGCTGATCCCGCCATTCCTCTGTGCCCCGCTATATAGATCTTACTGCTGCTGTCCATTACTCAAACTGGTTAAATGTATTATATCCGTGTGTTTTTAATAAAATCGTTTTCTTAAAAAGTTCGATGTCAGCATCGACCATTTCGTTAACCAATTCATGGAGACTGTATTCCGGTTTCCAATTTAACTGCTTATTAGCTTTTGAAGCATCGCCAACAAGTATGTCAACCTCAGTGGGTCTAAAATACCTTTCATCTACTTCAACAACCACATCGCCGGCTTTTACCGCGCTGACACTTTTTGCTACGCTGATAACAACTCCGATCTCGCTAATTCCTTTGCCTTCAAAAGCAACCTCAATACCAGCCCTTGCAAACGCCAGCTTTACAAATTCGCGAACAGAAGTAGTAACTCCTGTAGCTATGACATAGTCTTCGGCAACGTCCTGCTGCAGGATAAGCCACATGGCTTTCACGAAATCTTTTGCATGACCCCAGTCGCGTTTGGCATCAAGGTTTCCCAGCCATATTTTATTTTTCAGTCCCAGCACTATTTCGGCCACGCCCCTCGTTATTTTGCGAGTTACGAATGTTTCGCCGCGCAATGGGCTTTCGTGGTTAAACAAAATGCCGTTGCAAGCAAACATTCCATAAGCTTCCCGGTAGTTCACTGTGATCCAGTATGCGTACAGTTTT
Source organism: Flavipsychrobacter sp. (assembly GCA_021156265.1). GTDB lineage: Bacteria > Bacteroidota > Bacteroidia > Chitinophagales > Chitinophagaceae > Polluticoccus. Next base: position 10,522 of record JAJNBR010000024.1, on the reverse strand, counting down.
GCTACCCCATATGGAGACCGGGGGTAAAATGGAGTTGTTTCGGATTGCGGGATCTCACGAACAAGGCCGTAAAGTTCTGAGGTCGATGCCTGGTAGATCTTGCATTTTTTCTCGTAGCCCAGTATACGGATAGCCTCTAATATTCTTAGGGTGCCTAATCCATCGACATTACCCACATATTCAGGTTCATCAAAGCTCACCTGCACATGGCTCATTGCGCCCAGATTATATATTTCATCAGGTTTTACCTGCTGAATGATCCGAATGATATTGGTCGAATCGGAGAGGTCGCCATAATGTAAGATCATTTTCACGTTAGTCTCATGCGGGTCCTGGTACATCCTGTCAATTCTCTGAGTATTGATCAGAGACGTCCTCCGTTTTATCCCATGTACTTCATATCCCTTACTTAATAAGAATTCTGCCAGATAGGATCCATCTTGTCCGGTAATACCCGTAATTAAGGCTTTCTTCATTAAAGCAGTTTTCGCAAATGTAATCGATTTTACATTCAGCGTATTAGCCTTATCTTAGCCATCATCAAACCTGGTGGTCAAGTGTAACTTCGTTCAGTCCTGACGTTGCGCCGGCTGATGATTCAGACATGCTTGTATCTATTATAATAGTAAACTACAATACATTTCAGGTAACCTGCGCGTGTATTGAAAGCGTTATACGCCACACCACGGGCATTCCCTACGAGGTAGTATTGGTAGATAACGCGTCGACAGAAATAGATCCAACGGGCTTTCAAAGGAAATTTCCTACGATAAAATTGGTCAGAAACCCGGAAAATAATGGATTTGCAAAAGGAAACAACCTCGGGATAGCACATGCTGCAGGAGACATTTTATTATTATTGAATTCTGATACGATCCTTACTGAAGATAGCGTTAGCATCGCGGCTAAAGAGCTTACCAGTAAAAAGGAAATTGGCGCGCTTACGGTGCACCTGACTTACGAAGATGGCCAATATCAGAACAATGCGAGAAAATTCAGAAGCATTAACAATGAGCTGTTAGATTTGCTGAGGCCCGCACTTTTCCTTCTGTCCTATCGAAAACGCGCTTTATTGATGTTGAATCAGTATTTCAAAGGAGATTTTGATACGCCGGTCGACTGGGTTTCCGGGGCATTTATCATGTTCAGAACTGAGATTTTAGACAAACTGCCTGAGAAAAAGCTGGATGAACGTTTTTTTATGTACGGTGAAGATCAGTTATGGTGCTATCAAATATCGCAGGCTGGATACGAGAACCGATTTGTTAGCTCTACCAAAGTAATTCACATTGCCAATGCAAGCACCGAGCCCGCCAGGCAACTTAGATTGTTGAAATTAATAATTGCCCGGGAGTTGCAAATAATGCGCTATCGTAAAGGGACATCACTTTATTACTATGCTTTCAGCGCCATTTTTTGCGCCAAGGAAAATTTGCGCTACCTGGTCAAACTGATAACTTTCAAGCTATTCAAATATCGTATTAGGTAAGCACTATGGGAATAGTATTTCGTCAATCGGTAAAGTCGTCCATAGTAATATTTTTTGGCGCATTTTTAGGTGCCGTAAGTAATCTCATTTACCCCTATGTGCTCTCTCAAACGGAGCTCGGATTTTTCACCAACATCATTTATTGGAGCGCATTGCTACAGGTATTTATGCTATTTGGCATGGGCTCGGTACTCGCTGTCTTTAACCAAAAATATTCAGAGGACGATGAACGAAGAAAAGTGCTGGTAACCACTGGCATGCTTGTTACCTTTTTGTCGACGATACTGTTTTCTATCGCATATTTTTTCTCTAAGGAGTATATTATTGCTCAATATCAGCCTGTTGATCAACCGTTGGTTCGCGAATACTTTTACTGGACGCCGTTGTTGATACTGCTTATGAGTTTCGGCACTTTGTTTGAGATGTATCTTTTATCGCACACCAAAACTGCGATTGCTGCTTTTTCGCGTGAAGTATTGATTCGGGCAGTCAACCTGGCGCTTATTGGATTGTTGGTAGTTGAGATACTGGATTTTAAACAGTTTATCATTTCCAGCATATTTGTTTATGTACTCCCGGCGGCGGTACTGATGTATGTTTCGTCTAAGACAAAAGGATTTGGATTAAGCCTGAAGTGGAGCGTTTTCGATAAAAAAGAATATAGGGAGATACTACAATTTGGGTGGTATCATTTGTTGCTCGGGGTATCGCTGAACGTTATGGGTTATCTCGACACCCTCATGCTAGCAACACTTGACAAAGATGGAATGGAAACGGTGGCGCCTTACAGGATCGCTGTCTTTATTATAAGCGTAGCTGTCATTCCTTACCGGGCAATGTCAACTTCTTCAATGGCAACTATTAACAAGGCCTATATTGATGATGATCGCACGCTATTGAAAGATCTGTTCCAAAGAGCCGGCACTAACATACTACTTGTTAGTGCAGCTGTGTTTTTGCTTATTATATGCAATTTAGATAATGCTATTGCTGTGCTTCCCAGAGGATACGAAGCGGTAAAACCTGTGGTTATGGTATTAATATTGGGACGGCTCTTAGACATACTGACAGGGGTAAACAGCGAGGTCATAAACCTTTCTAAATACTACAAGTTCAATTTTTTCTTGTCTGTTTTTCTTATAATTCTGCTCTTCGCAACCAACAAGGTGTTAATACCCATATGGGGGATCTACGGAGCAGCCTGGAGCGCCACAATTACGTTAGCATTATTCAATCTGGCTAAAACCGCTTTTTTGTGGAACAAAATGGATCTTCATCCAATAAACCGAAATAATAGTAAGATCCTTTTCGCGTTTGTCTTTACCGGGATTGTAGGTTATAGCCTTCCGGTTATGGTAGGTTTAAACGGCAATATCGTCCTTCAACACCTGGTAGATACCATTATCAGAAGCATCATCATATTGGTTGTTTACCTGTTGTTTTTAATTTGGCTCAAGCCATCCGAAGACCTTAAAAAATATTTAGCATCGATAAAAGAGACCAAGAGACTGTTTTAACCGCAATTGTCATATAACTGACATAACACAGTTTTCCCAACATTTTGGTCGCTGTTCTCGTCTACATAAGGGGAAGCAGTACGCTAAAAACCCCTAATTTTACCGTATTAATACTAATTAAAATAATATAATTACATATATTCCTTATGAAGCGGCATTTACAAAGTGTGGTCGTTCTGTTATTTTGTTGTTTGATTGGAATGTCTGCCAAGGCCTCGCATTTTTACGGTGCCGATCTGAATTATACGCACGTAAGTGGGAATACATACCGGATCACTCTCACAGTATATGCTGATTGCAACTTGTCCAATCCCCCATTTCAAAGTCTTCCCTCAGCATCTCCGGAAATAGAGATTTGGAATGGTACAAGCTTTGTCACAATACTAAATTTATTCGTTCAAAATCCGAGCTCGGGTACAGAGGTGACGCCAGTCTGCCCAGCGCAGTTAAATAATACAACCTGTGTTTCTACGTCGGGAACGATACCCGGTGTCAAAAGATTCACGTATTCAAACACGGTAAACCTTGGAGGCACTTCCGCCAATTGGCGATTTTATTTTAACGGTGAGATGTCGAACAGCCAGGCAGGTCGCAGCAATAGCATTACTAATATCCTCGTGTCTACAGCAAATCCTAGTTTGATGGGTTTGGAGGCAACTTTAAATAATACGGGCGGGGCCAACTCGTCACCTACTTACACCACTATCCCAACCCCATTTTTTTGCATTAACAAGGCAGCCAGTTACAATCCCGGAACAGTGGACGCGAATAATGACGCGCTCATTTACGCCTTAGTGCCTGGCATTGAAGCTTTAATTTCAAGTTCAACGAGCGTTAGTTATCTGACGGGTTACTCAGCTACGGCTCCTCTGGCGGCAACTACCGGTACGTTCAACTTTAATACCTCAAATGGACAGTTGAATTTTACACCTAACCTGGTGCAACGTTCGCTGGTTGTAACAAAGGTGTCGGAATTTCGAGGCAGCATGCTGGTGGGTACCAGCATGCGCGAAATGACCTTTGTTGTGCTTAACAATTGTAACAATAACCCTCCGGGAGGCAATATCAGCAATGTTGTCGGCGGAACGCTGGTAAATAGCACGACTGCTTCGGTTTGCCAGAACCAAGGCAGCTTTACATTCAATATCAATCCAACAGATCTTGATGGAAACGCCATTAACGTGTCAGCATCGGGCATACCCGCTGGAGCCACATTTACCATTACCAATAACAATACAACAGCGCCCATTGGAAGCTTTTCCTGGAATCTTTCGGGTGTTACACCAGGCACTTATAATTTCTTCATTACTTATACTGATGACGGCTGTCCGTTGTCAAGTAAGCAGACGCAGGCTTACACTATAAACGTTTTGCCTATCCCGAAAATAACATTTAGCCTGGTGTCGGCTGCTACCTGCACTAAAAAAGCGGTATTCAATGTTACACCGTCTGTAGCGCCATCGCCCTGGACGTTCACGGTACTGCAGGGCACTACAACCATTCATACTATAACAAACATAACCGGTACGCAACTCGATAGCCTCGATCCGGGTACTTACACCTTCCGGGTAGGCTCGGCCAATACATGCTTTAAGGATACTACCATTACAATTGCACAACCACCAGCGATCATACCCTCGGTGTCGATGGTAAAACCGACGTGCTTTGGCGGAAACAATGGCAGCATCACAATTACGGCTGGCGGTGGCCTGGCTCCGTTCCAATATTCTATCGGTTCGGGTTCATTTTCATCAACAAATACCTTTGCCGGCTTGTCTGCAGGCGCTCACACTTTACATATAATGGATGGTAATGATTGTATAAAGGATACCACGGTTCAATTACTCGATCCACCATCCATTACAGCAGCAGTGACCTTCACGTCGCCGCCGTGTAACTTCTACAGCAGCGGCGTGATAACGGTGGCCGCCGCCAACGGAACCGCTCCTTACCAGTACGCTCTTAATGCCGGTGGTTTTAGCACTTCAAACACTTTTACAGGTTTGTTTTCCGGAAATTATACGCTACACATAAAGGATGCGAATAATTGTCTTAAGGACACTATTGTTAACCTGCCGGATTCGATCAGTGTACACGCAAGCGCATCCTTAGTCCATATCCTCTGCAATGGCGACAGCACAGGTGCCATTACAATAACCGGTAATTCGGCTACGCCTCCATATCTGTATAAACTGGGTACGGGAACACTAAGCACAGTAAACGCGTTCACAGACCTTTGGGCGGGGAATCACTCTTTTCATATAGAGGATTCAAATCACTGTTACCTCGACACAACTATCACGCTTAACGAGCCAACGCCCATCACCAGTACGTCGGTGATCGCAAATGTTTCGTGTTTTGGCTTATCTGATGGGTCGATCACGATCACGGCTTCCGGCGGTGTAAGCCCTTACAACTACGCTCTCGGGACAGGCTCATATAGCTCAACAAATATTTTTGCTGGCCTTGCCGCGGGTAGTTATACCATACATATAAAAGACGCCAATGACTGTGTAAAGGACACGACGATTACTATTATGCAGCCCGCGGTTTTGGTGTTCAATAACATTGCCGCCCAGGAACCCAATTGCTTCGGCTTTACCGATGGATTGATAACTGTCACAGCAGGCGGAGGTACAGCTCCCTATACGTTTGCAATAGATGCAGGGTTGTTTAACAGCAGCAACATTTTCGCAAGCCTTGGTGCGGGCACATATGTGTTACATATAAAAGACAACAACGGGTGCACAGCCGATTCAACAATTACCTTGGCACAGCCAACTGCTATACAGGCTTCGGCACAGGTAACCAAATCTGTTTGTGCGACTTTAAGTAATGGTAAAGTTACGTTGGGAGCAACCGGAGGCGTTCCGCCCTACCAGTTTGCTGTCGGCACTGGCGCTTATTCTTCGTCTCCGACGTTTACACCGCTGGCCGCCGGAACGTATATGTTCCACATCAAAGACAATCGTAATTGTGTAAAGGACACTCTTATTAGTATCGTCGATTCTTTTGTGCTGACAATGACGGCCTCAGTGGTAGATGTTTCGTGCTTTGGCGACAGCAACGGTTCCATAACTATCACTCCCGGCGGCGGTACTTCGCCGTATACGTTTGCGAAAGGTATATTTGGTGCCTTCAGTTCGTCAAATGTATTTCCGGGTTTAAAAGCACTCACCTATCTTATAAAGATCAAAGATGCCAATGGGTGTCTGAAAGATAGCAATATTGCTGTGCTCGAACCCCCAATCTTAAAAGCAACCATCACTCCGCAAAATATTGCCTGCTTCGGTTTCAATGATGGTCGCATCACAGCTAATGGTACTGGTGGGACACCTCCTTACTCATATTCTTTCAACGGAGGGGCCTTTGGTACTCAAAACCTTTTCCTGAGCCTGCCGATAGGAACCTACCTGGTGAAGGTAAAAGATAACAAGGGTTGCACATTTGATACGACAATTACCTTGACACAGCCCCCAATTATGGGAATCGCGTTGTCGGTGACGGACGTGTTGTGTTTTGGAGACACAACAGGGCAAGTTACCGTTTCAGGAACAGGTGGAGTGCTCCCATACAGCTACCGCTGGGATTTTGGCGCTTTCCAGGCAAGTAACGTTCTTACTGGTCTGAATGCCGGTCCGCACGTGATCCGTTTACGTGATGCTAATGGTTGTTTCAAGGATAGCAACATCCTTGTAAAAGAGCCGACGAAGCTGGAGATCACAGGGCTCACGATCGTGCATCCAACCTGTGAAGGTTTTGCTGATGGCCGAATAGCTATTGATGCCTCGGGCGGTATAACACCGTACCAGTACGCTGCCGGAGGCAACTCGTTCAATGGAAGCGCTATAAAAACAAACCTCCCGGCAGGTACTCAGCAGGTGCAGGTCAGGGATAATAACGGCTGCATCACAGATACTATCGTCATGCTCACCGGGTATCCGGCGATCATACTTTCTGAAGTTACACCAAAAGGTGTAAGCTGTTTTGGCACCGCAGATGGGACTATTACAGTATTGGCCGAGGGTGGCGTACAGCCCTTGGCGTATTCGATCGGTGATAAGATACCAGAAGGCAACGTGTTCAAAGGTCTAAAGTCGTCGTCTTATACAGTTACAGTGACAGATAGTAAAAACTGCACTAAAGACACGACTGTTTCTGTCGAATCACCGGAGAAGCTCGAGATAACGTTAACTGCTAACAAAAACGATTGCGAAGGATTTGACGACGGAGGCGCGATAGTTTCGAAAGTAACCGGCGGTACAACGCCGTACAATTATGCCTGGGACACAAGTCCGGAACGCTTTAGCGCCGATTTGAATGGGGTCGCTAATGGCACTTACCGGTTTACGGTGACCGATGCAAATGATTGTACGGATACTGCCGTGGCAACCATTATGTATGACAATTGTTGTAAGCCCTTTATTCCTGATGCCTTTACGCCAAATAATGATGGAAAGAATGACAAGGCACGTATTCTGTTTAAAGGCGATCTGACACTTAAGCTGTTCTCTATATTTAATCGTTTTGGCGAAGTTGTGTTTACCACCAATGATATCAACGACGGATGGGATGGGATATATAATGGAGAATTGCAGGATATCGGCACTTACAACTACTATATAAAGGCAATATGTGGCAATAGCTCGAATAATGAAGTTGAGTACAAAGGGACTATAACACTTATCCGATAATTGTTTATATATTCAATATTTTAACTAAAAAGCTGATTAATTAAAAAGGCGGGGTGGTTTACCTTAAAAACTTTATTTTTGCTCCCCTTCAAATTTCTAAAATGGAATATAGAGAAATCGTTGCCGTAACAGGATTGGGTGGTCTTTTTCAACTGCTCGCTACAAAGAGTGATGGTGCTATCGTGCGCAATCTCAGTGATAAATCAACTAAGTTCATTTCAGCCCGCTTACACAACGTGACCCCGCTGGAAAGTATTGAAGTGTACACTACAAATGACAACGTGCGTCTGCACGAGGTGTTCAAAAAGATGCAGGACCAGGAGGGCAGCATCGCGATTATAGATGGCAAGACTGCGGATAATACGGCAATCAAAAATTACTTTAAGTCGATCTTTCCGGATTTTGATGAAGAGCGTGTGTATGTAAGTGACATGAAGAAAATGTTGAAATGGTATGACCTGCTGAAAGCAAACGATCTACTGAAATTTGAAGAGCCTGCGGCAGAAGAGCTGGTTGAAGAGGGTGAATCTAAAGCAAGTAAAGCAAAGGCAAGTGCTGAAACAACCGAAGAGGAAGCGCCCGCTGAAAAGCCTGCAAAAAAGGCGCGTGCTAAGAAAGCTGCAGTTGAAACTGCAGACGCCGGTGCGGAAGAAAAGCCTGCTAAGAAAACAGCAAGGAAAAAGAAAACAGAAGAGTAGTATATATAGTTGTTTAGGAATAGCCGGCTTATGCAAGCCGGCTATTTTTTTGCGCCTGCCAAAAATCCTAAGGACTACATTTGTGCAAAACTGTCCTGCTATTATGACGCGTACTTTTTTGATCGTCTGTCTGACTTTTTTAGCAAAAACGATGTTGGCACAAAGCCCGAAACGTGAGTTTAGGGCAGCTTGGATAGCAACAGTATCAAATATTGACTGGCCGTCGAAGCCGGGTTTGCCTGCGTCCCAGCAGCAACAGGAGTTTATCAGGCGCCTCGATCAGCTTCAATCAGTAGGTTGCAATGCTGTCATTGTACAAGTGCGCCCGGCAAGCGATGCATTTTATGAATCTGCGGCCGAGCCATGGAGTCGTTACCTTACCGGTAAGCAGGGATTGCCGCCATCACCCTTCTACGATCCGCTGCATTTTATGATCAATGAAACACATAAGCGGAATATGGAGTTTCATGCATGGTTCAATCCCTACCGTGTACTTACTGACAGCAAAAAAAACCCCAATCCGGAAGGACATGTGTCGCGTACGCACCCTGAGTGGCTGGTTTCCTATGGGGGTAAAACACAGTTCGATCCGGGTATTCCTGAAGTGCGGGATTATGTTCTGAATATCATCCTAGACGTGGTAAAACGTTACGATATAGATGCTGTGCACCTGGACGACTATTTCTATCCTTATCGAATAGCCGGACAGGAGTTTGGCGACGCCAGGAGTTATGCGCGTTATAAAGCAAATTTCACCAATAAAGACGACTGGCGCCGCAACAATGTCGATATGTTCATATCAGCGCTTCATTCAAGGGTAAGGAATGCAAAACCATACGTCAAGATCGGTATCAGCCCGTTCGGCGTCTGGCGCAATGCGAGCAAGGACCCGGAAGGATCGCCAACCCGTGGCGGTCAGACTAATTACGACGATCTGTATGCGGATGTGCTGCTTTGGATGAAGAAAGGGTGGATCGACTATCTGTTACCACAGCTTTATTGGGAACATGGGCATAAGGCGGTGGCGTTCGAGGTATTGCTTCCATGGTGGGAGGCACATAGCTACGGCAGGCATATGTACTATGGTCTGGGTCTCTACCGCATGCTCGATGCAACTAAGGGACCATGGACCAGCACAAAAGAACTGCTATGGCAAATACGCGATATACGGAGGATAGCTAAAAATCCGGGCTATTCCCTGTACAGCAGTTCTAATTTGGATAAGATACGGCTGCCGATCGGGGACAGCCTGGCAAAGATCACCGCCTACCCAGCTTTTCCGCCACCAATGAAATGGCTGGATAGTGTTGCCCCGACGGCTCCCGTAATCAAGCTGGTCAATTCTAAAACGGGTAATCTGCTGGAATGGAAAAAGTCAAAGAGTGATGACGCGGTATGCTATGCGGTCTATAAGTTCATCAACGATGAGCCTATTAACCTCGAGCGTGTAGACCGCATTATAAAAGTTCAGTCGGCCACCGGCTTGCTGGATTTTAATATGGACGACGTCGCGGTTGTTAAGTACGTGGTAACCGCATTCGACCGCCTATGGAACGAAAGCTATCCCAGCAACGTCATTGAAGTAAAGCGCCGCAGGTGATATTTTACATTAAATAGCCTGGAAATGGATTATTTATAAACGTTTTGTATCTTCAAAGCTGATAAAATTCTTTTTCATGAAGATTACCTGGTTATATGCTGCAGTTATAGGCCTGATATCGGTTGCAGTGGTTTCCTGCGATAAAGAGAGGACTAACGTAAATACGCCGACAGACAATGGTCCGGTGATTGGCGGTAAGGGTGGTTTAGCCACACTGAAAATCACTGCAATGGACGATACATTGGCTATTGATAGCTGTAAAATATACATTAAGTATAATGCCGTACAGATGCCCATTCAATTCGACGATTCTGCGATGTGCAGCTTTGTAGACCTGAAACCGCCGGTTGTGACCTTCCCCGGGCTAAAAAAAGGTACCTACTACTTATATGCTAAAGGGTGGAATATATACGAGTCCACGACCGTTCACGGTGGTATGCCCTATACCATTGTGCACGATACAATGGCAACATTTACCCTGCAGATACCGGTTCAACCAATTAAATAAAAATTTCCAATTATTT
>JAJNBR010000236.1 GCA_021156265.1 Flavipsychrobacter sp. | reverse complement strand
TGCGATTGGCTCTTTGACTCTCCCCTACGAGTACATATTCCTCAGAAGCCGCGAGGCCACGGGTGTATATCGCCGCTCCCGACTCCCAGAGGGGTATAGAACAGTCAAGATCAATCAGCCTGCCGTTTTCACTATCACAGCTAATACGTTGGTCGTCGGCAGTAACCCAGATATTATGGAGGCCTCGTCTAAAAATCAATACATCTATACGGATTACTTCAAGGCTGGGGTAATGAAAAGTTACTAGCTTGGACCCGTAGGAATGCCCATGAGCGATAACATACAGACGATCAGACCGTAAAAACACGGAGTTTAAATGGTCGCCAGTGATGTTATCAAGAGCCAGGCGATCCCAGCGGGCATGGCTTATACTAGCCTCCTGAAAAACAGTTGGCTGTTTGAGATCGAGTACTGTAACGGTATTTCTACCCGTGTTAGTACAAATCACCCGGTTATCGGGCGCACAGAAGATCTGGTGCGGGGCGGACAAAATTGCTCGACTTCTAAGATCTCCCGATGAAAGCCAGCCTTTCTCAGACTGGGCATAGGAAGAGATATCAATGAGATCTCCATTATTCAAACCCGAGTGACTCATCGTCAAGTCTGACGCGTCGGCAAACCAGGAGACACCATAATATTCCGGACAGCCATTCTCTAATGGCCGTACTTGCCTGGATTGAAGATCAACTAAGAGCAAATAGTTGGTCGTGCTTACGATCGCGTACTTCATATCTAGACTCCGTAAAAAAGACAAAGTTATTCAATTCACAAAGGAATTATGATGAGCCGGCTATTGAATGCATTGAAGAGATCTGTCTGCACGATTGTAGCGAGCGAGTCAAAAACAAGGCGCACGGAGCACAGCAACCGAAGTGTACTTGAGTACAATAGGATTGCGAACACCACGCAACGCCGAAGTTGGCTCGCGCATTAAGTTATGCAGAGGTCTCTTGAAAATGGTTAGGGCCCCTTGTCAGGCGAGGTAGCATAATACCTAAAAAGCATTAGATTTTTTGCAGCGAAGAGACCAAGAATACAACATCCTCTCTTTGCTGCTAATATAAAGGGTGATAGCTTGATAAAGCTCAGCTGCTTTACTTAATCAAAAATGTAACGGGCTACTTCCGGGGTTCGCGGACTTCTATTTCTTTCCTTTTTATGACTGAACTGTGTTATAAAGCCAGATTAACAGTACCTTCCCATTAGCCTAGGAGCTATATAGCGGCCTACGGCTCTCGCTCAGAGCATACCAAGTGCAACCTGCACTCTCAGCCACTTTCGAGTTAATTGGAGAATACTACGATAATCACTATAAATGCTGAAACTAACATTTATAGCCAATTTTATTTTCTTCCTGCGGACAATTTACATTATCATCCCAGCGTTTTGGCGGACGCCTCCATAAAGATTTTTTTGGTCGGAACGAATTAGTTTTGATCCAATTTTGTCAGGGCTATTGTTTGAAATTAATACTTTCTATAGATGCGCTCACTCCATCACTGTCAGGTATAGGACGGTATACGTGGGAAATAGCCATTCGGCTAGCCAAAATACCGGAAATTACCCGACTTCGATATTACCGAAACGAGCAATGGATTACTGACCCTGCTGTTTTACTGTCAAACAGCACGAAACAGCGCAAAATGCGATTAGCATTTCCGCGCTGGCTAAAGGATAAATATTGGCAACATACTTGCAAGGGAGACGTATTTCATTCTCCCAACTTTTTTCTACCTCCTTACGCCGATAACGGCGTAGTTACCATACATGATCTATCCGTATTTAAATTTCCGGAAACCCATCCGATTGAGCGCATTAAAGCTTATGAGAAATCATTCGATCAATCTTTGCGTCGTGCTGCTCAGTTGATTACCGGTTCTGAAACTACCCGTCTGGAGATCATCTCTTACCTGAATTGGCCGGCGGACCGTATTACTGCAATACACCATGGTGTTTCTTCTCTTTTTGTTCCCAGCACTCTGGAAAAATGTGGTCCTATCTTATCGCCTTATGGTTTAAGGTTCGGCGCTTACTCATTATGTGTTTCAACCATAGAACCGCGCAAAAGTATCGATAGTTTGTTAAAGGCCTATGGGCGGCTTCCTCAAGCCATACTTTCTGCGTTTCCATTAGTCCTGGTGGGTGGTAAAGGATGGCGTAGCGAACACTTGCACGCGTTGATAAATGCGGCGCAACATGAGGGCTGGCTACATTACTTAGAGTTCGTTGACGAGACAGATTTACCTGCAATCTATGCGGGTGCGCATCTGTTTATCTACCCCTCCATTTACGAAGGGTTTGGTCTTCCCGTTGCAGAGGCTATGGCCAGTGGCGTGCCTGTAATAACCTCTGGTCGCTCTGCTTTACCGGAAATTGCTGCTGGAGCAGCCAGACTGATAGATCCTGAGGATACTGATGCGTTTTTCGCTGCCATAGAAGAGTCGATTGTCGACAAAGACTGGCGGCAGCAGGCGATAAAAAACGGACTAGTCGTAGCGAAGAAATATGATTGGGATCGGTGCACGAAGCAAACATTGAACGTATATATGAAATGCGTTGATAGGCAATAAGGTCACTCATAAATATCCCATTTGCAACTCATCAATAGTATGGCCTGTCGTCCTTGTTTTCTAACTTGTTGTTAACTTTTCGGAAACTTCTATGATTTATCCCGTTATTTTGTCAGGTGGCTCTGGTACACGACTATGGCCATTATCACGAGCCACGTTGCCAAAGCAGTTTTTGTCATTAGCCTCTAAGTACACTCTATTTCAGGAGACCGTACTGCGTCTTAAAGGTATTAGTGATATGGCCGCGCCGCTGGTGATTTGTAATAACCAGCACCGTTTTTTAGCGGCCGAACAACTGCTGGCAATTCATACTCGACCGTTATTGCAAATATTAGAGCCGGAGGGGCGCAACACCGCACCTGCGGTAGCTATTGCAGCGTTCACCGCAATTGATAAAGATAGGGAAGCCGTTCTTTTAGTGATGCCTGCCGATCATCTGATTCAAGATGTTTCAGGCTTTCACCAGGCTGTTCATCAAGCCTATGCGCTGGCGCGAGAAGACAAGCTAGTGACTTTTGGCGTCAAACCGAATGAACCGAATACGGGTTTTGGTTACATCGAACGGGGTAAAGCGGTTGAAACTTCCGATGGTACCTATTTTGCGCAAGAGGCCTATACAGTCGAACGGTTTGTAGAAAAACCCGATATGGATACTGCGAAGAAATTTCTTGCTTCCGGCAAGTTCTTTTGGAATAGCGGTATGTTTGTGTTTAAGGCATCCGTATACTTAACTGAACTACAGACGCATCGCCCCGACATTTACCTGGCAGCCTTACAGGCGTGGGAACAAAGCACGCAAGATCTGGATTTTTGCCGTTTAAATGAAAAAGATTTTCTAGCATGTCCTTCGGAGTCCATTGATTATGCAGTAATGGAACGTACAAACGCAGCGGTAATGGTGACGGTTGACATTGGTTGGAGCGATGTCGGTTCATGGTCTTCATTATCTGAAGTAACTAAAACAGATGCGCAAGGTAATGCATTGCATGGCGACATTTATGCTGCAGAGACTAAAAACTCCTACATTCGTGCGGAAAATCGAATGGTAGCCGCTATTGGGGTGCGTGATCTGGTCATTGTGGAAACTGCCGATGTCGTGTTGGTGATGCACAAGAGCCTGGCGCAAAATGTGAAACAAGCAGTGGAATATCTCAAGCAGGCTGAACGCACTGAACACTTGGTACATAAGCGCGCCTACCGTCCATGGGGCTATTACGAAGGTATCGATAGTGGTGAACGATTCCAGGTGAAACGCATTATGGTGAAGCCGGGCGCCAAGTTGTCATCCCAAATGCACTATCACCGCGCGGAGCACTGGATTGTGGTTTCCGGCACCGCAAAGATTACCTGTGGGAATAAAATCGAGCTATTACATGAAAATCAATCGACCTATATTCCAATTGGAGAGACTCATAGGTTGGAAAATATTGGCAAATTACCCTTATTTATGATCGAAGTGCAGTCGGGTAGCTATTTAGGCGAGGATGATATTGTACGTTTTGAAGATGATTATAAACGCGCCTGAATAAGTTTTTGATTGCATTTAACAATTTTACCGGACTGAACTAATTGAAATCCACTTTTACTGCCCACCCTATCCCTAAAGCGAACCATGATATTGTAAAAGCAGCAATGCTTTTGACTACACTTATCGTATTAATGATAAGCGGCTGCGCAACGTATCCCGGCTGGCTTTCCTCTACGGGTCCCAGCGGCCAACAAGTTGAGGAAAGTCAGGAATCGGAACGTATGGAAGGCATTCGTGTAATCGATATTGATGATACTGTTGCGCGCAGGTTGTTATCTTTTCATAAAAAAATGTTGTTCTCGGATGCATTTACTGAGACCGCTCACTCCGGATACGTCATCGGCCCTGGCGACGTAATTGAAGTATCTGTCTGGGAAGCTCCGCCATCCATGCTGTTTGGAGGGGAAATAGTGGATCCACGCTCGCGGTTAATGACCACCACGTCAGCAACGACCTTTCCTGAGCAGATGATTAGTAGTGAAGGGATGATTACTATTCCATTTGCGGGAAAAATTGCCACCTCAGGAAAGACGCTTGAACAGGTCGAAGCACAAATTGCCAAAGCGCTGAAAGGAAGAGCCAATCAACCGCAAGTACTGGTTCGCTTGATACACAACAATACCGCTAACGTCACCGTTATGGGTGAGGTAAATAAGAGCATGCGTATGCCGCTGACAGCAGGTAGGGAACGTTTGCTTGACGCGGTGGCGACAGCGGGCGGAGTACGCGAATCAATTAGCAAAATGTCACTGCAATTGACCCGCGGCGATCAAATGCGGGTGCTGCCTTTAGATATAATCATCCGTGACCCCCAACAAAATATTGCATTGCAACCAGGCGATGTGGTAACCGCCTTGTTTCAGCCTCTAAGCTTTA
>JAJNBR010000235.1 GCA_021156265.1 Flavipsychrobacter sp. | reverse complement strand
GCAGTATGGCGTGAAGAAAATCACTTGAACGCAGTGGCCGCAGTTAAAATTTTCAGTAGACCTATAAAGCCAGGAGATAGAAATGATGAAAGCAAACCATAGGGGGACAGTAAGCTTTTTTAACTGCAACGGAGTGCAGCTATTTTTTAGCCGGAGTTGCTTAGCCTTGACTTTTTCTTTGTTACTTTCTTTTGCGTCAAGGCAAAAGAAAGTAAGGATGAACGAAGAGACAACGCCAAACGTAATCAAGACAGAGAGGCATGAAGAGCGGACTACGGTACATGTTTTGTTACAATCAACATAAAGACAAAGAACAAACAAAGACAAACACACTAACTTTATACAATGACCAATAACAACGAACTCCGCTTCGCAGTCCTCATAGACGCCGACAACGTGCCCTCGGGCAACCTGAAGGAGATGATGGAGGAGATAGCAAAATACGGCAGTCCCACCTTCAAGCGCATATACGCCGACTGGACCAAACCCCACGTGGCCCGCTGGAAGGAACTGCTGCTGGAGCACGGCATCACACCCATACAACAATACAGCTACACTACAGGCAAGAACGCCACCGACAGCGCCATGATCATTGACGCTATGGATATACTATACAGCGGCCGCGTAGAAGGCTTCTGCATCATCAGCAGCGACAGCGATTTTACCCGCCTGGCCCTGCGCCTGCGCGAAGCCGGCATGAAGGTGATAGGCATGGGGCAGAAAAAGACCCCCGCGCCCTTTATAGCCGCCTGCGACAAGTTTGTATATATAGAGATACTGAAACGCCGCACCGAGAAAGTGCCGGAAGGCCTGGTGGTGGTAGGCAGCAACAGGCCCGCACCCAAAGCAGAGCAGCCGCAGCGCGAAGAAGCCGAAGAAGCAGACGTGATACGACGGGTAGACCAGGGTGTAGTAGACCTGATCGCCTCCACCGTAGTAGACCTTGCCGATGAGGACGGCTGGGCCTACCTGGGCGATGTGGGCAACCTGCTGGCCAAAAAGCAACCCGATTTCGATGCACGTAACTATGGCTTCAAAAAGCTGGTATTGCTTATCAAAAGCATAGACAGTTTCGAGATAGACGAGCGTTCCTCAGAGAAGGGGAGCCGTAACCTGAGACATATTTATATACGTATGAAGCCTGTTCCGGTCCCTGCCAAGCCCAAACCGAGGCGCGGCCCCCGCAGAAAAACAGCTGAACAATAGGAGTTTTTTATGATATCTTTTCGTAACTTTCAGTAACAACCCATACGAAAATGAAGAAAATATACTTATTTATCTTACTGTTAACAGGCAGCCAGCTGGCCATGGCGCAGTCGCACGGCACCACGCCGTCGGACGGCAACCCTTCTGTGAGGCCGGTTATAGCCGCCCCTGCGGAGGAACTGGTGGTCTATCCCACACCTGCCAGCGATAGGATACACGTTGTAATACCAATGCCTGCAAGTGGCGTCAGCAATATCGTGTTTCGCGACATGCTGGGTCGTACCATCGGCACTCACCGTACCACAACACAAGACAATACCATAATTATTTCGCAGTGGCCCGAAGGAGTGTACCTGCTCTCGGCCAATACCAAAGACGGCACTGTTACCAGGCGCTTTGTAAAAGCGGAACGATAAAAAACTAAAGGCTGCCAATCGGCAGCCTTTTTCTATATAGTTCTTTAGTTATTGTAACTACTATGGGAATATACCCAGTTCTTCGTAAGCAACGCCCACTTTGTTGATGGCAACGATGAAGGCAGCAGTACGCATGTCGGTCATGTTGTGTGTCAGCATAGCTTCGCGGATCTCGTGGTAAGAACCGATCATGGTATCTTCCAGGCCGGAGTACACCAGGTCAACTTCGTCCGGTCCGTGCAGCAGCTGGCGGCGTTCGATGTCGCTCACTGATTTGCCGGTCAGGCTTTCTACTGTAGCCAGTATAGAGTTGTTCTGGTTTTCGCTGAAACGCTTGTCCATACGGCCGAAGCGTACGTGGCTCAGGTTTTTCAACCACTCGAAGTAAGAAACCGTAACACCACCTGCGTTCAGGTACATGTCAGGAACTACGATAACGCCTTTAGCCAGCAGTACTTCGTCAGCTTCAGGAGTCAACGGACCGTTAGCACCTTCACCAATGATCTTGGCTTTGATGCGGTCAGCGTTAGAAGAGTTGATAACGTTCTCGAGGGCAGCAGGTATCAGGATATCGCAATCCTGCTCCAGTGTTTCGAGGCTGTTCCTGATATCGGTAGCGCCGGGGAAGCCGAGGATAGAACCGGTAGCCTTACGGTGAGCAACTACTTTCTCCAGGTCAAGACCTTTAGGATCGTAGATACCGCCTTCGTATTCGGCCAGGCCAACGATGATAGCACCGCCTTCGTAGAAGAACTTGGCAGCGTGGTAACCTACGTTACCCAGGCCTTGTACGATAACGCGTTTGCCGGCAACACCGGGAGTAAGGCCGAGGCGTTTCATGTCTTCGGCTACATTGCACGTTTCGCGTATGCCGTAGAATACACCGAGACCTGTAGCTTCTGTACGGCCACGAACACCGCCTTGAGTTACAGGCTTACCTGTCACGCAGCCAAGTGCGTTGATGTCGCCCGGTTTCAATTGAGCGTATGTATCGGCGATCCAGCTCATTTCGCGGGCGCCTGTACCGTAATCCGGTGCAGGTACGTCGATGCCGGCGCCGATGAAGTTCTTTTTAACGAGTTCAGAAGCATAACGGCGGGTGATCTTTTCCAGCTCGAACGGAGTGTAGTTCTTAGGGTTGATCTTGATACCGCCTTTAGCACCACCGAACGGAACGTTCACGATAGCGCATTTGTAGGTCATCAGTGCAGCAAGCGCCATTACTTCGTCCTGGTTTACATCCATGCTGTAGCGGATACCGCCTTTACATGGAAGTTTGTGGTGCGAGTGTTGTACGCGGAATGCTTCGATCACTTCCACTTTGTCGCCTATGCGCACAGGGAACTTCATCTGGTATATAGAGTTGCAGGCTTTGATCTGCTCCAGTATACCTTTTTCGAAACGGGTGAAAGTTGCAGCCTTATCGAAGTTGCGTTCAACGCCCTGGAAGAAGCTGTAATGTTGTGCTTTTGGAGCCTTGGCAGTTGCTGTTTCTACCATAATGAGTTTTAATTAAAGAATAGAATGTTTATTAACTGTTTTTCTCAATCTTGGTGATCTTGCGGTCGAGGCGTACCAGGTACGCAATAATCCCCGCAAAGATAGTGGCTAATACTAAAACCACAACGTATATTTTGCCGTTAGAGCGCATTGCATCAGCCATTTCCGGTTGAGTTTCCTGCGCTTGTGCAAAGCCTGCGATAAAGAGTAATATGATAGATAAAGATGCTTTACGCATTATTATTTGTTTGTTGTGTGAAAGTCATTGTCGCGTTTATGATTTACCAGGTGCAAACGTATGGAAAGCGTGGTCATCCACAGTCCCAGAAGGAACCATCCGATCACTGCAGGGTAGAACACCATACGCATGTTGCTGTCAAGGTCGTAGCTGTTGAAGCCGGGGTTGCCGCCGTTGCCGGGATGCAAAGAGTCAACCATGCGTGGCAGTATCCAAAGCAGTGGTATCATCAGCGCATAAGCAAAGATGTTATATACGGAGCTCAGTCTTGCACGCTTCTCTTCGTCTTTCATACCGCTTCGCAGTATCAGGTATGCGAAGTAGATGAGCATGCAGATGGCGGTGCCGAGCTGTTTGGGATCATTGCTCCAGGGCTCGCCCCAGCTGTAGTTGGCCCATTCCATACCGGTAAGCATACCGAGTATGCTGAACAGGATGCCCACCTTGGTGAACTCCGCAGAGTAGATGTCGTGTTCGAGATTGCCGCTGCGCAGGTATTTCACTGCATACACCACCGCGCAGGTAAAGAGCAGTATCATACCAAACCACATAGGTACGTGGAAGTACAGGTTGCGGATGGTTTCGTTGATGATGTGCTGCCGTGGTACGGGCAGGAGGAGGCCGCCTATTATTGCATAGGCTACCAGTATTACACTAAGAACTTTCCACCAGGAACGGCGCATGAGGTCTTAAAAAATTTGGGCAAAGGTATGAGGAATGGGTCAATATCTCAACCTTACAAAAACTGAATGCGGATTATATGTTGATGATGTATGTCATTCCTGCCATAGGAACGGGAACAGGATAATCCCCAATGCGACCACAAGTAGGTCCAGGAGCAGCAATACCATGGCCAGGTTGCCCCAGCCCGGTTGGTATACCGGCGCTATAGCTTTTATGGCCAGCTGGCTAAGCATCATCAGCATGGGTGTTACCAGCGGGAAGCCGAGAATAGCCATAAGTGCCGCATTCTGGTTGGCCCGTGCGGCGATGGCAGAAAGAAAGGTAAATACTACTGAAAGGCTGATGCTGCCAATAGCGGTTATGAGCACGAACAGGCCGGTTTGTATAATAGGGTTACCAAGCAGCACGTTGAACAACAACAGGCTCACAAGGCTCATTGCTAATAATAGGATAGTACTATATATCATCTTCGCCATCATGAATGTTGACGGCTTGACGATGGTGAAGTAATAGCGAAAGCGTGCCTGTGGTTCCTGCAAAAAGCTTTTGGCAACGGCATTGGTTGCCACGAAGAGCTGGGTGATCCAGAAGAGTGCGTTCCATACCCGGGTGTCAGGTTGGCCGCTCATGGTGTACACAACGAAAACAGTGCAGCCTACGTACAGCAACACACCAAACAACGTGTGTTTTTGGCGCCATTCAATAAGAATATCTTTGCGAATTAGAGAAAGTAGATTGCCCTGAAACATGCGACAGCAAAGGTATAGACAAATGCCCGAGACAAATAGCAGAAATTTTTTTTTCAGTCCCAAAGTTCTTAACACACAAGCGGAAGTAGCTCAGTTGGTAGAGCATCACCTTGCCAAGGTGAGGGTCGCGGGTTCGAGTCTCGTCTTCCGCTCTTTAAAGATTCCAAGCCAGTTCCGGTTTGGAATTTTTTGTTTAAGGTTGTTTTAGGCTAACTTGCCTGAGGCGCCCTGGTGGCGGAACTGGTAGACGCGCAGGACTTAAAATCCTGTTTGCCGAAAGGCGAGTACGGGTTCGATTCCCGTCTGGGGCACAAACACAGACCTCTTACGAATTGTAAGAGGTTTGTCATTTATAAAAACAACTCAAACCCCTGAAAACGTTGCTACGTCTTACTTTCAGGATATTTGTCATGAAAAGAGGTATATAAAAAATAAAACTTCTGTGACAAAATTCTTTGCAATTTCTTAACAGGAATCTCTATCTTTGAAACCACAGTTTTTCAATTGATTTTACAATAATTAAAAAATGGTAAAAAAAGCTATTTTATTACTATCAGCAATAGCCGGTCTGAGTGGCGCGGCTAATGCTCAAAAATGTGCTACTGATGAGTACCATCGTGACCTCATCAAGTCCAATCCGAAAGTAGCCGAGATTCAGGCTGCTTTGGACATGTATCTTAAGGGCGCGAATCTGAAAACTACCGCTTCTTCGTACAAAGCTTTCGCAGATTCTGTTTATGCTGCTGAAACTGCTACCAAACTTTACATACCTGTTGTTGTCCACGTTATACACGATTACAGCACAGAGTACGTAAGCGACAATGATATCTTTGCAATGATGAAGGAGCTTAATGACGCCTTCAATGCAAAGAATCCGAGTCTGGTTAATGTGATCCCGACTTTCAAACCATATATTGGTAACGCAAATATCGAGTTCCGTCTTGCACAAAAGGATCCCTTGGGAAATCCTACAAACGGTATTACCCGTCGCCAGTCTTACCTGAGAATGGGTGGTGACGACCAGGCGAAATTTGACCAATGGTCACCTGAAAGGTACCTCAATATCTGGCTGATCAATAAGATTGGCAGGGATGATGCCAATGGCGGTATCGTACTGGCGTATGCAACGTTGCCTGCTGGCGCGGCCAGCTTCCCTTATAATGATGGTGTGATCTCTCGCGCAGACAGGATCATCGGCGATATGACCATCGCGCACGAAGTTGGTCACTATCTTAACCTGCATCATCCGTGGAACAGCAGCAATGTTGGTGTTGGACAAGCTTGTGGTGATGACGAGGTTGACGATACTCCTCCTACAAAAGGCCATTTCAGCACTTGTCCCCTGGAAGATTCAGTCTGTGCTAATGGGTACTATAAAGTATACCCGTTCTCGCCTGGTAATGGTGCGCCGGTGCAGTTTGATACTGTTAATTATCCGGATACAACGAACGTTCAGAACATCATGGATTACAGCAACT
>JAJNBR010000023.1 GCA_021156265.1 Flavipsychrobacter sp. | reverse complement strand
AGTGCCGGTGTTTGCCAGGTTTAATTCCTGTGTCTTCCTGGCACCCTCAAAAACAATCCTGCGAGGGGAAATAAGCAGGTTGCCCTGAGCGTCTGATCGTTGTGCAGAGCATAAGGCCAAGGTTAACAACCCCGGAAACAAAATGTACTTGCCAACAGTTCTTGGTTTTGCATTCTTCGCATTCTTCAATTTATAACCTGCGTTGAACATGGACTTTCTTTTATGGTTAAGTAGTAGCTGAACTAAAGACCTTGTTAATTGAATATTAGCAAAAGACTAATACTCGGTTTCATCCAATACTATTGTTAGTCATAGCACGGATAACAGGGTATTTCACAATTAAATATAGTGTGGTATAAATTGACAAACAAACATAATGATTTTTTTTGGAATGTATTTATGTTTCTTTTATTTTTTTATGAGCCGGTTTTTCATTGTTGAGAGCTGTGTCGAAGTCGTATCAATTTCTTCCTTTCGATTCCCGCTAAAGAGTTTGCGCAAGTTTTTTAATAGGCCTGGCCGTGCCTTTAATGGATTGCCTTGACCTAAGGTCAAAGTATCTTTGGTGACTTTCATTGAGTCTTGTATTTCGTGTATGGTCGTTGCCGTGTCTTGTCCACGAAAAGCGGCCGAAGTATCGGATTCCACTTCCAGTTTGCTTTGAACTTTAATAACAGAGTCGGGCGCATCCTTGTGTTTTATCCCAGCAGGTGTGGAATCAACGTGTACAGAAACTTTCTTTTTTGTGCTGGTGTCGGCGGGCAGATCCTTTTTTTCAATCTTCGGAGCTAAGGCCTTTGTCGGTTTGATCACTTTTTTTGCTTTTGCCTTTAACGGCAATGGTTTTACTACAGGCCTTTTTGCCGCCATCATTGCACTCGGGAATGGCTTGTAGTTTTTGGGTCGGCTGGTTGCCACTGCTGAAGGTTTAGCTTTCGGCTTTGTTGCTTTAACCTTTTTAAGTGTTTTTACAACCTTTTTAACTGGCGTGTCAATATTTTGAGTGGACGCCTGTTCAGGTTTAACTGTGTCGTAAATTGATTTTAGTGTAAAATTGAGTCCTTCAACAACATCGCCCTCTTTTGTGATAGCAACAGTGAATGGCAGGGGGGCAGACGAGATCATGTTTATTTTGCGGAGCTGTGCCGTGTCGATCCGGGCGACATAATAACCGGGGGCTAATCCTATATAGCTAAAGTAGCCATCCGGTTCACTAAGCGTTTTAGCAATAAGACTGTCATTTTTGTAAATGTTGACGAAGACCTGGCCCAGTCCCTGTTCTACACCTTCTTTCGCAAGGAATACAGTGCCAGTTACCTCACCCACCACCGCAATCGGAACCTCAATAAGCCGGAACATATTGGGTTCAGCAAAAACGCGTAGCGTTTTATTTTTCATTTGCCAGGCGATGTTGTCAAAACTCAGGCGATTTAATTCAATAAAGTAGCTGTTGTACGGCTCAAGTCCGTGTACTCTAATCGTTGTATCCTTACTTTCGGGTTGTACACGTCCGGCGTTTATTCTGAATTTTAGTCCTGATACTTTGGGTTCGTCCTCGTCGCGATGCCCGTTGCAATCCATGTCCAGAAAAGGCAACAGTACTATACCCGAGCGGCCAATGCTGGTGCTGTTGGTAAAACCAGCGTAGTTTGTTTCCTTGTCATACATAATACTACCACGCGCGGCTTCTAGAAATGAGAACTTGTTATTAAGATATCGGCCCGTAAAACCCAATTGTGCATAATTAAAATCATAACGCAGCTGTATGCCCATGTTTCTGAGCTTACTCTTAAAATTTTCTTCATAGGTGAGCCCAATGTATCCCCGTCGTAGTACTCGTTTCTCGAGAGCTCCCTTGATGGTAATAAATTCGTTGAGAGTGTATTGGTATTGTGCTTCGGGAGTTAGGACAAAGCCGTAGGGTAACCTGAGCGCCACTGCAAAGTTGGTGTATACGAGCGGCTGAGTTTCGGGCACGTAAATGCCGATAGTATTAAGTCGTGCATCGATTCGCTTGTAGGTAGCTGACCATAACCATTCTGTAGTGGTGTATGATGTGGAAGAAAGCACCGTCTGATTAAAGGTTAACATGGAGAACATCGAGAGTCTTTTGAAGCGCAAAGGCACAGATACTACTGCCCGCCGTTCCTGCTCGGCATTATTGTTGATGGCTTTTTGTCCTTTCTCATACAAGCTGTAACTCGCTTCAAATTGCCAGTTGCTCACCGTGCGATAAAAGAGTCCGCCTTTTGCCCTTACCTTATAGTTATATTCTCCAAACATTAAGATGCCGTTGCCCAGGCGGACTGCGCCATTAATGTAAGGCATGACAGGATTGTTTTTTACCGATGACAGGTATTCAATACCGGTGCCTAAAGTAACATATCTGTTCAAGCCATAAGTAATGCCACCACGGCCAAGCCTGCTGAGCGTGTCGTCTTCCACTACGCCGGCCGTAGCAAGATACTCGAACTTGCCAGGCGACATAAAGTTGAACGGTATACTGATATTTTCATCTTTTGCACGCTCCTCACCGAAAGGGCCGTAATAGCGGAGTTTAATAGCAGAGTTACCGTAAACAAGCGGCACATTGAACGAAAAAAAGCCGGTTTCATCAGCACGTACATAATCTACCAGTATGTTATTTACATACAATTCTACCACCCAGTTAGGCTCCGTAATGTTGCTGAGGCGGTAAGACCCAAAAGCTCGTTTAGCGATAGTAGGCGTATTGGTAACAGTCACCCCTAGTACAGGAGCGAAGATCGAGGCAACCGTCATGGTGGGTATCTTGCCGGCTACTACCTGCTTTACAGTTTTTGCCTCGTTGTTTACATAACGCCATGAATAAAACTGTTGCTTTTCCTGGAAGGGCACGCTGGTGCTATAGTTGAGGGAAGCGTTTACTTCTCCTCCCAGCACTATTCCGCCAAGGCCAAGATTTACCCTGGTATCGCGTATGCCATCGGATTGCTGGGCGGCTATTACCGACCAATCCGTCATGCCGAAATGTATCCATGGGTCTAATCTTTTTAGCGTGGTATCAGCGCTTATTTCGCCCTTTAAACGGCGCACATTGCTCCGTATAGATTCAAGACGCGCTTCACGCATCACAGGCAACTCATTTTTAGAGCTCATGTTGACGAGTAGCGCGCGAAAGTTGAAAGCAGATGGAAGGTCGAACACGCTTCCAAAGTGATCCCGCTTCATGTACAGTGCGGTTTCCGTTTTTATCAGATCTTTTGGTGGAAGCTGGAACTCTTTTTCGCTTAAGAAGATCTTGCTATTGACACGGTCTATGAGGTACTTGTTATCCTGCGAGATAAAAAAGCCGCTTATAGTATCGGAATTCTGGCTTTCATCCATCTTTATTTTCAGGTAATCAAAAATGTCAACGATAGGAAGAAATAATGTTTGCTCATTGATAAGGGCAGGCACCTCAATGGTTCCCATTCCCTGTATGTTGACAGAGACGAGAATTTCCTCGTACTCCGGCTCCTGTCCGATGGCATTAGCGGGGGTAAAGAATGTACAGACACAGGCGAGCAGGCAGAAAAAGAACAACCTTTGAAACGATATAAATATACGCCCCGGATGTATATATGCCTTGCTAAATCTCATATCTGGTGGCGGCCCAGTTTATTCTTGTATAAACATGATGGTGAATTGCCCGTTATAGGCGCCAACAGGGTTGGCGAGGTCGTTGCCGACGGTCAATGTGCCACCTATGCGGATCTGCATACGATCGGGTGGAGTAGTGGTTACTATAAACGAATTGCCCAGGTCAGAAGGTCCTAATTGGACAGTCATACTACCCCCGTTACTTCCGGTAAGCACAGCGGTGGGCCAGTTAACTATGCCCACTCGTGTGCCGGGGTCAGCTTCGATCTCGAAAATTGCGGGGGAATAAGTAAAGCCCAGGCTGGCTTGTATCACGTCGCCTGTAGTAGTACGCGATCCGTCGGGATAAACAATCAGAGAGCCACCGGCCATGCCATGATAAAACGCACCAAAATATAAACCCTGTGTCGGATTGGTATAGATAGCTATAGGCCTTGGCGGCAGCTGTTGTCCATATGCCTTCTGCAGGAAGGTATGCATCGCTAGC
Source organism: Flavipsychrobacter sp. (assembly GCA_021156265.1). Classification (GTDB taxonomy): domain Bacteria; phylum Bacteroidota; class Bacteroidia; order Chitinophagales; family Chitinophagaceae; genus Polluticoccus. The sequence continues at coordinate 14,606 of JAJNBR010000023.1, read as the reverse complement.
AGCACAATGGCCAGCTTGAAGAAATATAGTTGTTTTATATCCATCACTCGGAACCTAAGAACATTTTTTTCGGGAATACACCCGCCTGAGAATAAAAGGAAGCTACGTACACACCATTGCTTATGTGGATCGGGATCTCATGGTAGCCAAATCCTTGCAGTTCGTATCTGGCTACGGTCTGTCCTAAAGTGTTTACAAGTGCGAAGGTTCCTTTATCACCGGTGATGAGGTTAAGATAAATATACAGCTTGCCGTTTGCAGTATAGGCATGAAGCTCGTTGCCGGAAAAAATATCGGTTGGTAAAGACGTCTTGCTGAAAACTACAGAAAACCGGTTTTCGTGCTTCCCCGATGCCAGTTGAATTTTGTATTTACTACCGGCTACAGCTTCTGCAACCGTCCTCGTTTTTGCGTCGGCGAAATAAATGTTGGTGCCGTACGGCATATTCTCGATATCAGATACTGCGAATTCAACTTCGCCGTCCACACTTGTTTCCAATCCAAGCGGTATGATATCAATACTATCCGAAGGATAAGGGATAGCACTTATTGATAGCTTTTTACCATCTGGTGAGTTAACGTACATGTTAGGTACATGCGTATCGGTGTTAAGTATCTTTAATGCGTCAAATTGCAATTCGAACTCCCGGTGGCAGTTATTGTCAAAATAAATGGCTGCAGCATCACTACCACCATTAGTGCCCGAATATTTGGCCTGTACTCTCAGGAGAGGATTGTCTTTACCCGGCAGTTTATGAAATACCGGTGAAAAGTTGTTTACCCTCACGGCGTTGGTCATTCCTAATGCGCCGCTTACAGGATAGCTGCCGTTAGAAACGTGTACAAAAAATCCCTGCATAGCAGGAACGATATTATCCGCTATGCCGTTGCTAGACACGCCGTTGATGTAAGAGCTGTAGGTACCTGTGTACTGGTCTGAGTTGCTCGCATCGAAATAATATATCGCGTCGTCGATGTTTGTTTTTGTCCAGCCGGATACGGCATCCCAGTCTATAGGCGATGGATATGGATTACCAACAAGGTTAAAGCCCTGTGTATATGTCTGGTTATTATTGTAGAGCGGAACCGATATTGAACCATTGTTCGCGTCGCCACGCATATCAGCGGTCATTGGTGCACCTGAAGTACCCAAATTGACAGCGTATCCTTTCATCGGCGTTAATGCATCAGTGGGCGCTTTATGAAAAAACCAACCTGTTGAATTTGTGTTCTCGTCATACCTGTAAACAGCGGGAAAGGGCGCGCCAAGGTCAACCTCGTCGCCGAACTCGTTTACTGTGGCTGATTGGAAAGGTGAGCTGAAATATTTATAGCCGTATGCCGATGAGATATAGCGCTGCATGATGATGTCAAGAACGTTGCCTGTGCTTACGCCATCGACTAATGCGGTTTCCGTAGCCGTAGACAACATTGTAAGGTTGCCGTTTGCATTCAGTGTTCCGTCGCTAATAAGTACTTCGGTCAATGAATGGCCGGATGTTGAGACCGTTGTCGTGCTGCCGCTGCTTACATGAAGATTTTTGAAGGTAGTTGCAATGCTGCCATTGATCGATTGCGTAGTTCCGCTGAACACCAACGTGCCATTGTTTTGAATATAATATCCATTATTGGTAAAGTTATAACCCATGATCAGGTTGCCGCCATCCTGTATCAGATAAGTGCCGGACGGGATAATGAGCCCCTGTCCGGCTGCTATCTGTGATATCGCAGTCGCTAGGAGCACTAATATTTTTGCAAGCTGTTTCAACTGTTTCTGTCTACTGGTTTAACTATAATGCTCTCACTCGTAAAATAGATCCCACCCGCACGGTGCTGGTACCACTCGTAATCTTCTGATGCCTTATTGCAAATGTAGCGGCACCGGACGCGCCCGTTGTAAAAATACCCTTGATAACAATGACACCGTTTAGGTTGGCTGAAGCGAGGAAAGCCGAGGATACTGTATTGTTTGCGCTGGTTGCCGCGACGCTGCCCGTTGTGGTGTTTATTGCCCCGGTGTAGATTACCGAGGCGATGGTTGGGGTATTGTTGGTAATATTAATGGCATACCTATTGCCGGCGTTTGATGACGACTGGCAATTGAGTACTGCCTCAAATTCATAACTGGTACTTGTTGTCAGCCCTGATACCGTAAGACCGGTGATATCGGCAAGTGTCGTGTTGGTAGTGACATTGCTACCTTCAACCTTAACAGTTGTCCATTTAGGCTCCGAAGGATTTGGAACACTCGACCAATTAGCACCGTCGGATTCCATGATGTTGCCCTCAGTACTTGGCGAAGGGTATGTCTCGGTAGAAGCCATCCAATTGGTGCCATCTGACTTAATTATCTTTCCTGATGTTGCAGATGCATTCGGAAACGTAGGAGTGGATAATACATAATTAGTGCCGTCAGAAAGAAGCAATCTGTTTGCAGTTGCGCCCGCGCTGGAAGGAATGGTAGATGCAGATAACACCATATTTGATCCATCGCCGATCAGGAATTTGTTAGCAGTTGCTGCGCCGATGTTTATTCCTTTGCCATCTGTGCCGGCCAATGTCAGCGAGTTCGTAGCAGTAAGCGTTTTTCCCGATGTAACGGATAGATTACCGGAAATATTAGACACAGCACCTACCGTTAGGTTGCCCGAAAGAGTTATTGTGTTGGAACCGTTATTAACTCCTGTGCCTCCATAAACGGGACTGATAATTGTTCCGTTCCAGGTGCCCGTGGTAACAGTGCCTAGGGAGGCTAAGGATGGTAACGTAGTCACTGCTGAATTAACCAGAGTGCCAGATGTTGGTAAGGTAACATTAGTTGTTCCTGTAGTAGTAAGTGTTAGGGGAAATGCACCTGCCGTGGCAAGGTTATCTCCAAGCGTAATGGTTTTGGTGCCGTTGTTGATGCCGGTGCCGCCATAGGCAGGACTAACAATAGTGCCATTCCAGGTGCCGGTAGTAATTGTACCTATAGAAGCTAAAGACGATAAAGTAGTTACCGAGGTATTTACCAATGTACCGGTAGTGGGCAATGTAACGTTTGTTGTTCCAGTGGTGGTCAACGTAGTAGCGAAGGCACCAGATGTGGTTAGATTGCCACCAAGTGTGATAGTTTTAACGCCATTATTAATGCCTGTACCTCCGTAAGTCGGACTAATCACAGTACCGTTCCAGGTGCCAGTGGTTATAGTACCTATTGAGGCTAAAGATGATAACGTAGTAACTGCGGTAGTAACCAGCGTGCCCGACGTTGGCAATATTACATTGGTTGTACCTGTGGTAGCCAGTGTAAGATTGTTGGCACCTGAAGTAGTAAAGTTGCCACCAAGTGTAAGAGTGTTGGTGCCATTGTCTACACCGGTACCGCCATAGGTTGGGCTAACGATATTCCCTGTCCAGGAACCACCGACTATGTTACCGCTCAATTTAATATTGCCTGACACGTCCAGCAATTCGGTAGGTAAAATATTGCCTATCCCTACATTGCCTGACTGGTCAATAAAAAATCTTGTATTAAAGCTCCCTTCGTCGTAAATGTAAAAGTTGTGTTCGTTGTTACCTTGGATATCGTTTCCGATCGACCATTGATAAGAATTACTTGAACCGCCAAAAATGAATGCAGTTTTAGTCCTCGCACCGGAATTATTGCGTAATGCGAGTGATACAACACCTCCGTCTGATTCGCCTTCAAAAAGGGCAGCAGGCACGTCGAATGATGGTGGCAGGTGAGAGTATACATGGAATAGTGACTGAGGCGAAGCCGTGCCCAGCCCGGTGTAGCCATTGCTCCCATCTATGTACAGCCGGACAAGTACTGAATTGTCATCCCACAGGAAAAAATTTTGAGAGTTGTTCCCGTCCTTATCAGTGCCAAATATCCAACGTTTATTGCTGGACGAACTGCCAATCAGGAATTTTGTTGCATTGCTATTAAGCGATTTATTGCTAAGCTGCATCACCACGCTATTGCTCAGGCCTGCATCCCTGGTCTCTTCGAAGACGGCGATCGGAGTAATGCCAGACGTCGGGCTGGTGCGACCGACATGGATAGGTGCTGAAGGAGAATCGACGCCAATGCCCAGGTAGCCGCCGCTTGTCAGCCGCATTTTTTCCGTATTGTTGGTTATAAATGGCAGGTCGTAATTGGATGTCGTACCTATTTTTTTAAGAGAGGGAACATTATTACCATCCAGTTTCCAGATGTAAGACTCGAAATAAGTGTTTGGATTGGTCCACGTTGGTGCGGCGCCTGTGCCTGCCGACGTCAAAAGGTATGTCGCGGTGCCCGCATCATTGCCAGGCATTAACGCGCCGCTGAATTTGATATTGCCTGTTACGTCGAGGGCTTCACCGGGGGAAGTATTACCAATGCCTACTTTGCCTGTGTTGTAGTAGATATTGCTGCCTGAAGCTGTCCATCCGGCGCCCTTTGCTATTATTACCCAGCCCGAGCCGTCGTAGTAATAATACCCGGTGATATTGTTGGTTTGATATACCAGCAAACCAGTTGCCGGGTTACTTATAGATGTTCTCTGTGCTTCTGTCATCCTTGGAGTCAGAAAGCCTTTTGATGTTGACTTTACATCCAGCACAGAAGAAGCATCGCCTGTTGTTACGCTGTTATCATCTGTAACAACCACCGTTTGCCCCAGGCTGCGTAAGCCGGCGAAAACGGTTAACAAGATAAGGTAAGCTATCCTCCTTTTCATTTTCTCAGATTTTTAGGAGCTACTTCGTTTATTTTTTTTCTTCTATTAGATCAGGAACTTCCTTGTGTATGTTTGATTGTAATGGGATGTCTTCTTGTGTCGAGTTGACCACGCGGTCACCTGAAAGATTGTTATAAGTTACTCTAAGCATACCGGTACCAAAATCGACCTTCTCCTTTTTAGGAAGATTTATACGCAGCTGCCTGGTTTGGTTGGGTGTATATACCGCCAAACCTTTTACCATTTCAAGACGTATCAACTCTCCCTGCGTCGGCACATAGTCTACTGCGAGATTGCCGTATGTTGACATGCTGCCCGTTCTGTTCAACACCAGGTTTAGTTTCGGGCTATCATTGACCATTTGAAATTCGGTTTCGGAAAACGTTATGCTGCCGGAATATTGACCGATCCTGGCGATAACCGGCACAGTAAGACCAAATACCGGTGTGAGCTTTAGCGACAAGTTCGAAACCATCCGTTTCAACTGCTTGCCCTCTGGTTTTTCCTTCGGCAAGGCCTTAATGTAGATGTGCGACCTATATTCTCCTTCGGCTAGTTTTCCTCCATTCGTAAGATGGATCTTGATCGTCTGCGCCTCGTTGGGGCCGAGTATCACGGTCCTCGGAAATATTCTGAGATGCTTACTTAAACTCTTTAACGTAGACCCTGTATCAGTTACCTGCTCGAAAGTGCCGTCATCGTTCATCTTTATTTCAATAATCGAAATCGTGTATTTCGCGGTGTCCATTCCCGAATTGGCGAGGTTTAGTTCCTGCGTCCTTTTCGTGCCCTCAAATACTACTCTTCGTGGAAGCACCAAAAGACCTTGTGCAGTTGTCTCCGCTGATATTAGAACCAATACCAGCAACGCTGTTATCAATGCCAGGTATTTTATCTCTCCGATTTCACGTATTATTTTCAAAGAACCTTCTGTTTGCATATAGGACCTGTTATGTTCAACTCGCAAATTACTTTTTATCGGTTTGAACCTTTTTCGATCCTCTATCTACATTTATTTTTGCTGTTTTAGCAACTGCCTTAAATCAAAAAAAACGCTGCCAATAACAGCGTTTTTTCTATTGGCAAAATGCAGTTTTTTTAGTTGTAGTTAACAATAACCTGGAAGTCGACATCTGATTCGTACACACCGGCAGCCTGCGCAGCACCAACGGCTAGCGTAGCACCCACTTTCACTGTTTGCTCACCATTAGCATCCAGGGTACCCGCACTTGTCAAAGGGTCACTGGTAAATGTGCCCGCGGTCATTGTATGTGAGGCGTTATCATCCAACGTTACTGAAGACGGCAGTGTAATGGTATAAGTGTAGTTGGCGGCACCCGTTACAGCAAATTCGGCAGATGTTACGGTTCCTCCGGATACGGGTAAGGTAACACCACCCGTTGCAGTTCGGCCATTGGCAGTAGACAGAACAACAGTTCCGGCAGTGCTTCCAGAAACTGCAATATTACCGAAGCTCATATCGGTTGTTTTACTGATGGCGATTGGTTGAATAATGGTGGCGCTTGCATTAGCAGTGGCGGAAGAGGTTTGTTGAGCAAAAGTATCTGCTGAAAAACCAATCACCGCGATAGCTGCTACAAGAAGTTTAATCTTTTTCATGTGGTTACTTTTGATGTTATTGTTATTTTATTGTTTTGTAAAGTTTGATATGCAATATTACCGCTGAGGTTTAACATTTTTTTATTCTCGCATATGTTTAACGGGCGGTTAACTCGTGCTTAACGAGCTATTAACCACCTCAGTTTCCAACAAAATTTCGTAACTTGTTGTCTTTGATTATATGAGCCAGAATAATTTTCGTCCAGTCACAACTTGTCTGCTGATGGCAGCGTTTATGACCGCAGCAGGGTGCCGGAAAAAAGATGACCCGGTTATTGTCGATCCCCCCGCCAGCAATAAAGAAGTGCACGTCAACTTTGTAAACTTTGCGGGCAATGATTCATTAAAACTCAATACAGCTACATATACCAATGCTGCAAACGAACAGTTTGCCGTATCGATATTTAATTATTATATCAGTAATGTAAAGCTTATTGCAACCGCTGGCAACGATTATATAGAGCAGGAAAGCTATCATCTTGTCAGGGAAGGCGTTAACGGCTCACGTCATTTTCATCTCGAAGGTGTACCTCAGGGCGACTACAAGGCGATCAGATTCATGATTGGTGTGGACAGCACCAGGAATGTAAGCGGAGCTCAATCTGGCGCTCTTAGTGTAGACAATGGCATGTTCTGGGATTGGAACAGCGGCTATATCATGGCAAAAATGGAGGGTACTTCAGATGCATCGACAACCCGGAATAAGGCATTTAGGTATCATACGGGCGGCTTCCAGGGTGAAAACAATGTTTTGCGCACTGTTCAGCTAGACTTTCCCACGCCTATATCTATTGAAGCTGATGTAAATGGCGATGTGGTAATAAAGGCAGACCTGCTCAAATGGTTCACACCACAACCTGTTAGCATCGCCATGGTAAATACGGTTATGATGGCCGGTCCTGACGCTAAAAAGCTAGCGGACAACTATTCTAACAGTTTTAGCCTTATTAAAGCAGCAACTACAAAGGAATAATAAATGAAGTCAATATTTTATTTAGCAGCCGGAATTGTTCTGAGTTTCTCGATTATCAGCTGCGAGCGTGAAGACCCGGACCCTATTGGCGGCAAAGGTGGGAATGCAGTTCTTAAAATAACGCCGCAACACCACAGTATGAATATTGACTCGTGTATGGTGTATATTAAATACAACACCCAGGACAAGCCTGCGTCATTTGATGACTCCACGAAGTGCATTATGGAAGGAGGAAAGCCTGTGGCTACTTTCTCCAATCTTAAGAAAGGAAAATATTACCTGTTTGGCTTTGGGTGGGATCCCTCTATCGGCATGGCCGTAAAAGGAGGCGCGCCGTACACCATCAAAGAGGAAAGTTCACAGAGTTATAACCTTGCAGTTACTGAAGAATAGACTGCAATAGACAGCGTCTTTATTAATAAAACAGCCTCCGTTTTGTAAGCGGAGGCTGTTTGCTATTTATGCTGTTGCAAACCCGGGGCCGGTTGTACTGATCTAATTATCCAACTTTATTTCAAATAATTTCGGCCAGTTTTTACCAGTGATAAAGATGCGGTTGCCTTGTTTGTCATAAGCAATGCCATTCAGGTGTTCAGGAGCAGATTCATTGCCTTCTATCGGCCGGGGAATATTGGTTTTCGACCGTAAGTCTCCCAAATTCACCTGGCCCACGACCTTTCCGGTATTGGGATTGATCTTAAGGATAAGGTCTGTCTGCCATTGGTTGGCGTAAATATGATCATTGATGTATTCGAGTTCATTGATGTTGCTGACCGGTCCGTAGTTATCTGTGACACTAATCCTCTTTGTTTCCTTCAGTGTGATAGGATCGAGAAAGTACAGGTTGTTGCTGCCATCTCCGTAAATAATAGAGGAGCCATCGTTGGTCATACCCCAGCCTTCGGCAGTAGAAATCGGAAATGTTCCGAGTTGCTTAAACGTCTTTTGATCGTATATAAAGCCGGTCTTTTCCTGGTAGGTCAGCTGGTATATTTTCCCATTCAGTACGGTAATCCCTTCACCGAAATACCTGTTATCCATTTTTTGCTGCTGAATGATCTTTCCCGAGACTAGATCTGTTTTGCGTAGATCAGACTGACCGTAGCGGCCCACACTTTCGTATAGATGCCCGTCAATATATTCAAGGCCTTCTGTAAAAGCGGCGGGGTCATGTGGGTATTCTTTAACAAGCGTATAGCTTATCATAGGCGTCGGGGTAGCCTCCGAAGCTGAATCCGTATTGTCTGAATTGTCGGCATGCTGACCTTTACAAGATAACAGGCATATCATCGCGGGCAAAAGGGCTATTGCAGTAAACTTTAAGCGTGGCTTCATTATATCAACAATTACCCGGCGAATATAAGTTCTTTAAAAAAATAACGGCTTCCCAGGAAGCCGTTATTATACAAAAGGTATTGTTCTTTTATAGATGCAACAGGATAGATCCAACGTCTGTGGTAGTGCCATATTGCACCTGCACATTGGTAATTGTTGAATCCACGAACGTGGCCACACCTGCATCCAATGCAACGCTGTAGGTACCGGCTGGCAGGCCTGCGAATGCAAAACCACCGGTGGTAGTATTAGGAATTGCAGAGAATGTATCCGTACCATTTATCGCATACACCGTTATCAAGGCTGACAGCGGCAGGGCGACACCTTTTATTTTGCCATTTGTTAGCGCAGAATAGGCCCGGATAACCGGCTTTAGCATGTATTTGCCGCTACCTGTCTCATGTACAGACTTACCAGCATCAAAGTCGATCCAGAAATCATAAGACTGATTTGCCTGGAGGGCCTGATTTAAGTTCAGCTTTACGCCGCTGGTCTGGCCTGAAGGTGTTGTCATAGCATAAGACTGGCCATTTACGACAACCGAGTTGTTTGTACCAAGCACAAGGCGTATCTGTTCGATAGTTCCGGTGGGTAGGTCGGTTGTCAATAACAGAGTGTCAATGCCATTGCTGAATTGCCTCAGGTCGTATATGCCCGGGCGGATAGGACTCAGTGTAACAGCACTGCTGCCCTGCATGGTCACTTCTACTTTCTGGATGTCAACATATACATGTTCATAATCAGCAGGAGCATCGATCAGACGCATGTTCACCTTTGCCGTAGCAGCAGTGTTGTCGTCATCGTCATCATCTTTGCTGCAAGAAGTTATTGTCGAGGCAAAAATGCCCATCAACAATGCTAATAGTGTGGTCCTGTTCATAATGGATAATTTAGTGGCAGTAGAGCAAATCTGGGACCATTTTTTTATGCCGAAAGTGACTACAAATCCGCTTTCCTGATATTTTAAGTTATTAGTTAACTATTTTCAGTTAGTTAGATTTGATTAAAACAATGCATGCACGCCCTTAAAAAAAGGATTGCATGCATTGTTTTAGTTTTTATGGTACCAGCGTTACAGTACCAAGATTAGTTTCTGCTCCGAAAGTGACCGGAACGTTTAAGAACGTGGTATCCTTTAAGGTAGATACGCCCGCATCGAATAATACATTATAGTTTGCCTGTGGCAACCCGCTGATCATAAAGAATCCGTCGGTTGTAGCAGGAATGGCTCCAAATGTGTCGGTGCCATTAACGGCATATACAGTAGCCATCGAGGTCAGCGGTAATACATAACCTTTTATTCTTCCGTTGGTTAAGGCGGAATAAGCGCGAATCACCGGCTTCAGCATGTATTTACCATTGCCAGTCTGATGAATTGATTTGCCAGCATCAAAGTCTATCCAGATGTTGTAAGCATTGCCGGCTATCAGTGAGTCATTTAGATTGAGTTTGATACCGCTTGTCTGACCTGAAGGTGTGGTTAACGGATAGCTTACACTATCAACCACCACTGTGTTATTGCTACCTAATACCAGCCTGATTTGTTCTATTGATCCTGAAGGTACCACTGCCTGTCCCAATAGGGTGTCAGTTCCATTTCTAAACTTAAGCAGATCGTAAATGCCCGGACGTACGAGCGTTAAAGCCACGGGGCTTTGCCCTGCCATGGTTACCTCTACTTTTTGAATGTCCAGGTAAACTGCATCATAATCTGCAGGACCGTCGGTCAGGCGCATACTTAACGTGGCCTTACCTGAAGCTGGATTGTTCGGATCGTTTGTCGTGTTGTCGTCTTTTGAGCACGAGGATGCAAATGCGCAAAATGCCATTGCAGCAATGGCCACCAGTTGTTTGTTCATCATCTTGATTTTGAAGAGTTGACAAAAAAATTATGCCGTGTTTTTTGCAAAGTGTTATTATTTAAAGTTTTACAATGCGATTCCGGGAGTCGGGCTTCATGTGCTATCGTATTTTTTCTTACATTAGTGAGCTTATAACCGACCTTATGAATAATCGTCTTGCACTTGCATTCCTGTTTGCGTTACTGCTGTCGGCTGCTTACGGCTGTAAAAAGAAGAATGACCATACAGATGTGACTTTTGTGAATCATATAGACAGGCCAATAACCATGGATATCTATGGTAGCATGGACGATTATAACGAAAACAAGAACCGTATCATGCGCAAAGTGCTTCAGCAGAATGAAGTACTGGTGCTGACCAAAGAAGCTCTACCTCCTAATAAGACCTACTACGCAGATTGGTACGACGACAATCACTTCTACAATAACTGGTTCAACGATGCCTCAAAGCCGGAGCGAGCCTTTGTAAGCTTTACACCGGTACCGGGCAACAACACCTACTATATTGAGCCCGATACTAAGGGCAATGCCAAGACTGTATTCCTGGACAAGACGGGCACCCGTACCAACTGGAAGGCAGTTGATGCATTTCAGGGCAGCAGCCAGAGCAGCTATGTATCGGTTTGGGACGATCTTACCGAAAATGAGCGTGTGCAGGAAATCTCCATTCGTAAGGACTTTACAGCGCTTTATAGCTACATGGATGCCGGGGTGCCTACCACCAAAACCTATGAGTTTAAGGTGCATAATGCAGATGCCGGCTATATTGAATTGCTCAACAGCAATAATTCATATCTCCAGGCAGGCTTTCTGCCGGTTAGCACTAAGCCTGGCTATGTAAGCAATTCAACCGATTCCATCGTAGCATTGGTGCCGGGCTCTACAGAGGATTATTATTTCATGCTGGTAAAGCAGAAATAAACAGCTATCCCACTAGTTTCTGACGGGCAATATCACGTACATTGTTGACAACCAGCCATTGGTAAAATGACTCTATGTCTTTTGTAGCATGCTTTACCACCTGGCCGCTTTTCAGCGAGATGATAAAGGTGTCGATGCTGAGGATAAATGCAGATAATTCTTCTGCGGGGTAAGGAAAATTGGTTGTGAACATGGCTCTCTCTGTCTTATACCGCTAAGTTAACAACTTAATAACAAAACTCTAATATCAGGTTCAAGATTCCTCCCCAGTTTTTATCCACATAGTCCAAAGGTTTATATATGGCGGGTGATGACAATGTGGGGAATCTCTCCTCAGCATCCACATTGCCCGATTTCATACAAGCCTGTATTTATGCATGTTTCACGGGCAAGTGGGGACTGGCATCCTTTTTTCTACCCTATGTATAGTACAGATTGCAATTAAGTTATAGGCGCAGGACAAGCCTATCTGATGAGGGTGCATGGCCGTACCTTGAGAAAGGGGCTGCCTGCGCCTCTTTTTTTGTCCTATCCCGGGTAACGTTCTTCCAACTCCTTTGCTCTGAATGTTTCTTTCACCCGGATGCCCCTGTCGGTTTGCTGCAGGGTGCAGCATTCTATCTTCGGGTCATGCTCGAAGAAGAGCACCCAATTTTCATCGGCCGCCTGTTTAAGTATCTGGTGTTTTTCCTTCAGGGTATCCAGCGGCCGCATATCATAGGCCATTACCCAGGGCATTGATATATGAGCGGCACTCGGCACCAGGTCGGCGCAGTAGAGCACGGTGGTATTGTTGAATTTGATCTGTGGCAGCATCATTGCATCGGTATGACCGTTAACAATGCGCACATTTACATCGGTTATCCATTCACCGCCATCAGGTACATCCACAAAGTGAAACCTGGCTGCATCCTGCATGGGCAGCAGGTTTTCTTTCAGGAATGATGCTTTTTCGCGCTCGTTCGGGCTGGTGGCCGACTGCCAGTGTTTTTCGTTGGTCCAGTAAGTGGCGTTCGGGAATGTGGGTAGCAGTTTGTCCCCTTCTTTTTTGATGGAACCGCCGCAATGATCGAAATGCAGGTGGGTGTGGAATACATCCGTTATATCGTCGGGAGTGAAGCCGTGTTTTGCGAGCGATTTTTCCAGTGTATCATCACCGTGCGGGTGGTAGTAGCTGAAAAATTTGTTATCCTGTTTATTGCCCATGCCTGTGTCGATGAGTATCCGGTAGTTGCCGTGTTCTACCAGCAGGCAGCGCATGGCCCAGGTGCACATATTGTTTTCGTCTGCAGGGTTTGCCTTGTTCCACATGCTTTTGGGCACCACACCATGCATGGCACCGCCATCCAGTTTAAAATATCCTGCGTTTATGCTGAAAAGTCTCATCTTAAATAACGGTTGTTTTTAAATGTTCGCGTCTTGCTCTTACAATGGCAAGATACAAAATGACCGCCCCAACGGCAAAGAAACTGATCAGTGCTATAATGGAGTTGCGCATGCTGCCGGTCAGTTCTTCGATAAACCCAAACGAGAACATGCCGATCACTATCGCTATTTTTTCGGTTACATCGTAAAAGCTAAAAAATGATGCCGTGTCTTTGGTCTCCGGCATCAGCTTGGCGTAAGTAGAACGGCTCAGCGATTGCACACCGCCCATGACCAAACCTACTATGGCCCCCACTATGTAAAACTCTGTGGCCGTAGTAATGAAGTAAGCGCCGATACATACAGCTATCCAGATAAACAGCACAAACAGCAACACCTTCAGGTTACCAAATTTCTCCGACAGCTTAGCCATCAGGTTGGCGCCGATAATAGCGACCAGTTGGATGATGAGTATCGTAGTAATGAGCTGTGTTGACTCCAGTTTCATCTCCTTACTGCCGAAGATGGTGGCTGCCAGCATCACGGTTTGCACCCCCATACTATAGAAGAAGAAAGCGCCGAGATAAGTGCGCAATACTGACAGGTGTTTCACCTGGTTCCAAACTTTGCGCAGTTCATGAAAGCCATTGGCGATGATATTGTGCTCCGGGTGCTGCGCCATTGGTTTGCCTTTGGGCAGCCGCAACAGTGGGATATGCGCAAAGCCAAACCACCAGACACCCACCAGCAGGAAGGAGATACGAGAGGCTTCACCAACGGTGATGCCGAATGTATCGGGCGCCAATACAAATACAAAGCAGATGATCTGGAGAATGACGCTTCCGATATAGCCATAGGAAAACCCCTTGGCGCTGACGCGGTCGCGGTCTTCTTCAGCGGCTATTTCGGGCAGGTAGGCATTATAAAATACCAGGCTGCCGCAATAACCAATAGCGGCTATGGCAAACAGCACGATGCCCAGCTCCAGTGTAGATAACTCGAAGAAATACAGTCCGCAGCAGGCAGCAGAGCCGATGTAGCAGAACAGCTGCATGAAGCGTTTCTTATTGCCCCTGTAGTCCGCAATAGAGGAGAGGATTGGAGAGAGCAGGGCTATCACCAAATAAGCTGCGGCCAGCGCATAATCGAACAATGCGGTGTTGGTGAACGTGCGACCGAAGAACTCCACTTTATCGTTGATGATCTTATCTCCCTCTTTGGTTGATGTGATAGCATCGTAATAAGCCGGGAAGATGGTAGAGGTGATGACCAGGTTGTAGGCCGAGTTGGCCCAGTCGTACATGGCCCACGAACGGTGCAGCTTTTTTGTTTCAGTTGTTGTTGTTACTGAAGTCATATATGTGTGATGGGGCTAAGATAGGTAATTAGTATTATTCATATCTGTTGATAACAATTGTTGCCGTTTTTGTCATGGTTTAAAGACGTCATGCAGCATTGTCGCATCATTTTCGTGGCTCGGTTGGCTGTGTAGTAAGGGTTTGTGATGGAATTGCTTGTTTCATGGTTGTTCCGTGTTTTGTTGTCGGTTGTTGCCGTTTTTGTTGTCGTTTCATTGTCTGAACCGGAATTTTTAGAATGTATGAATGGAATTCTGAAAATTCTTTAATTCCAAAAATTCCGGTTCAGACCGATTTGTTACAAATGCTGCGCGCTGAAAAGTGCCTGAGGCTTGTCTGTATTGCGGTTGGCCGCCAATTTGTTTCAATTTGTTCATGAATTGATGATCTTTTTAAAGGTATTCACGAGCTCGCTATCGCTCGGTTGTTTACATACGGGCACCCCTTATGGGTTGTAACAAACT
>JAJNBR010000234.1 GCA_021156265.1 Flavipsychrobacter sp. | reverse complement strand
TCTCACCATATTTGTCGGGGTTAGCCAACAGGTTTATCTGCTCCGGCTTGGGCGATGTGAACGGATGGTGACGGGCCGCCCAGCTATTCTCCTCCTCGTCATACTCAAACAGTGGAAAATCGATCACCCAAAGAGGCTTGTATTCATTGGGGTTACGGAAACCGAGGCGCTCACCCATTTCGAGCCTGAGCTCGCTCGTGGCTTTACGGGTACGCGTTTCTTTACCGGCCAGCACCAGGATCAGATCTCCTGCATTGGCACCGCAGAATGACGCAAATGCTTTCAGCTGTTCCTCGTTAAAGAACTTATCTATACTACTCTTATAGGTACCGTCTGCATTACATTTAACATACACCAGCCCGCTCATACCTATCTGCGGGCGTTTCACCCATTCAGTCAACTCATCAATTTGCTTGCGGGTGTATTCTGAGGCGCCGGGAACTGCGATAGCAAGTATAGACTCTGCTTCGCTGAATACTTTAAAATCTATGGTATTAAGCACCTCAGCGTACACTTTGTTGTCCGCTTTGGCATTTTGGATCTTCATTTCAAAACGGATATCCGGCTTGTCATTGCCATAATGCCACATCGCATCATCCCAGGTCATACGCGGGAAAGCTTCGGATATCTTCACCCCTTTCACATCCTCGAACACGTGCTTGAACAGGCCCTCGAACATCTGCAGGATATCTTCCTGTTCCACAAAGCTCATTTCGCAGTCTATCTGGGTAAACTCCGGCTGGCGGTCTGCCCGCAGATCCTCATCGCGGAAGCATTTTACTACCTGGAAATACCTGTCATAACCACTCACCATCAACAATTGCTTAAAGGTTTGCGGACTCTGGGGCAGGGCATAAAACTGCCCCTCATTCATACGTGAAGGCACCACGAAATCGCGTGCACCTTCGGGGGTAGACTTGATCAGGAACGGCGTTTCAATATCCAGGAAGCCCTGGCCATCCAGGTAGTTCCTTACGGCCCTGTTCACTTTATAGCGCAACTCCATATTGCGGCGCAGTGTCGGGCGGCGCAGATCCAGGTAGCGATATTTCATCCGCAGCTCATCACCGCCATCAGTATCCTCCTCGATGGTAAACGGTGGTGTAATGGCAGTATTCATAATGGCGAAATCTGCCACTTCGATCTCTATGTCGCCGGTTGGCAGCTTCGGGTTCTTGTTACTGCGCTCTATCACCTTTCCTGTCACTTGTATCACGTATTCACGACCCAAGGGCGTTTCATCGAGGCGGGTATTAAGCGATTCGTTGAAAAACAGCTGTGTGATGCCGTAACGGTCGCGCAGGTCAACAAACGTAATGCTGCCAAATTTACGGACGGTCTGCACCCAGCCAGCCAGCTTTACTTCGCTGCCCGTCTGTTGCATACGCAATTCACCACAAGTATGAGTACGATACATATAATTCGAAATGTAAAATGTAAGGGCTGAACGCCTAAACAGGCTGCAAGATAATGCGATTTAGGCGATTAGCCTTACCATTGCTCAAACCCTTGTCCTGACTGAATTTCCGTTCCAATTCATTACAGTTTGTGGCCGTTTTGAAGCTATAACAATTCGTCCTATTAACGCCAATAGTATTATTCAGCGACCAACGTTCCCAATCACCCAGATCTTTGCCATTGCTGCAAGACCCGGCCAATTTGTTGTCGTTTGTTGTCGTTTTTGAAACGATAACATCGCGTCCCCGTTGCCAAAAAAAATTTCGAGACATAAATGCGGGTGTGGGTATGTTGGAAGTGTTCATGATAGGGCGCCGCTGTACCTGTCCGCGGACTTGTGTATAATTGTGTAATCCCGGCGGTTTTTTTCAATTTCTAACAAAAAGCCACGCAGCTAATTGCCGGAATTATTCAATTACAAATATACAACAATTTTCACAATAAACCCAACCACTATTCCTGGTGTGCCTGCGCAGGATAGATAGATGGCTCGGAACCGGCTTTGATGATCTGGTAGCCTGCATGAATGCAGCAAATACCAACCAGCCCTGAGATGTAGAGCGGCTCTATAAAACCAAATTTTGCAGAAATGCCGCCTATACCGGGAATAAGCGCGCCGGTAGCGATCAGGATGTTTCCCCAAAAACGAGACCTGTCGATGGAGTCCTTAGAATATTGTACTGCCGAGTAGATGGCCCCACCTACCAGGAAGATAAAAGCGTACAGGTTAATGAATGGTGTCATCAGCCTGACAAACTGCCATTCAAATAATTTACTGCTGAGTTTGATGTATTGCTCCGTCACTGGTTTAAGCGGCGAGAGTATAACCGCAACCGCACCTGCTGTAATAACGAGGATGAGTGCGATGGACAACATGTCGGCCACTCTTCTTTTAAGCACCAGGTAAACAGTGCCCTGCGCTAACGGTGCCGCTCCCAGGAATGCTCCGAAAATATACCAGGCTTTATAATTGACCGTGCTGTATCCGAAAATGGTATTGATACTCTCGGTAATGGGGCCAAGTCCGTAAAAGAAGATACCCAATGTCCACCAACCTAAATGCAGGGCATAACCGCTTTTGCGCCAGTGTTGAAATATCTCGACAAAGAAAAAGGCTGCAAACAACGCTGTAGCTATCGGTATGTAATGAATAAAGCCCATGCCCCACGGTTTCTATAAAGTTAACACCTGAAACGCATTAAAATTTCATGTAGCTGTGTCATGGGATTGCAATAAATTATGCAGATCGCTGGTCATCAGGTTGCCATCCCTGAAATACATCATCTCCCCGCAGCAGGCTACATAATTATAGGGCGTCAACGTTCGTGCCAGCTAACTTGTAAGCCAGAAAATGGCAATAAAAAAAGGGCGGCTAAACGCCGCCCTTTCAAATAGGTAGTTGGTTTATTTGGCCTGGTAACCCAGCCCCATATTGTACAGCATAAACGCCCATTTATCGGCCTGCTCATCTATTACCATCGAAGTTGGCTTACCTGCTCCGTGGCCCGCTTTGGTCTCAATACGGATCAGCACCGGGTTATCGCAACTTTGGGCCGCCTGCAGTGCAGAGGCAAATTTGAATGAGTGCGCCGGCACCACACGGTCGTCGTGGTCGGCGGTCATTATCATCGTTGACGGGTAGCAAGTGCCTTTGCGGGTATTGTGCACCGGCGAGTATTTGTACAGGTAGTCAAACATCTCTTTGTTATCGTCGGCAGTACCGTAGTCATATGCCCAGCCGGCGCCGGCAGTAAATTTATGGTAGCGCAGCATGTCGAGCACACCAACAGCAGGGAATGCGACACGGAACAATTCGGGGTGTTGTGTGATCACAGCGCCTACCAGGAGACCACCGTTAGAGCCTCCGGATACAGCGAGGTAGTCTTTGGAAGTATATTTCTCAGACACCAGGTATTGGGCAGCCGCAATAAAATCGTTGAACACATTTTGCTTGCTGAGCTTGGTACCCATTAAATGCCAGTCGTCGCCGTATTCGCCACCGCCGCGCAGGTTAGCCACTGCATACACGCCACCATTCTCCATGAACACCAGGTTGCTGATACTGAAAGACGGTGTAAGGCTGACATTGAAACCGCCATAACCATACAGCATGGTTGGATTTTTACCATTGAGCTGCGTACCTTTTTTATGGGTGATGACCATCGGTATTTGAGTGCCATCTTCAGAAGTATAGAATACCTGTTTGCTCTCGTACAAAGAAGGATCAAACCTAACTCCGGCCTTTTTGTATACTTCAGATTTGCCCGATGCGATGTCGTATTTGAAAATCGTTGGGGGGTAAACGTAGGAAGTGAATGAATAGTACAGCTCTTTCTCTTCGCGTTTAGCACTGAAGCCTCCGGCAGATCCGAGACCCGGCAGGTTTATCTGGCGCTCCATCTTACCGTCAAGGCTATATTGGAATACTTCAGAAACAGCGTGTTTGATGTACTGGGCAAAGAATTTGCGGCCGGCTGTCGACACCGTTAGCGGAAACTGTGAATGCGGTATCACATCTTTCCACATGTCTACTGCCGGGTTCTTTGCATCAACTGCCACCAGCCTGCGGTTAGGCGCTTTCTGGTTGGTGATGATATACAGCATATCATTCTCTGCATATACTACATCCTGTTCGTTTTCGAAACCTGTCACAACCGGCACGATGGGATTCTTCGCGTTCGACAGGTCTTTAATGTACAGTTCGTTGCCATACGTAGCATTAGCCGCAGTGATCACCAGGAATTTCTGGTCTTCGGTCACGCCACCGCCGATATAGCGACGTGGTGTTGTTTCGCCGCCAAATACCAGTTCGTCTTTCGACTGCGGTGTACCGAGCTTATGGAAAAACAACTTGTGGTGCTGTGTCTTGCCCGATAGCGCACTGCCCTCTTTCGGCTTTTCGTAGCTGCTATAGTAAAAGCCTTCGTTGCCTCTCCACGATAGTCCGCTGAACTTTACATCCATCAGCGTATCGTCGAGACGGGTTTTAGTGCGGGTGTCCATAACGATCACTTTGCGCCAGTCGGAACCACCTTCAGATATCTGGAAGGCGCAGAGTGAGCCATCTTTGGTGAAATCGATGCCGGACAGCGATGTAGTGCCATCTTTTGAGAATTTATTTGGATCGAGGAACACTTCTGGTGTGCCACTCCCTTTCTGGCGATAGAGAACGTACTGGTTTTGCAGGCCATCGTTCTTATAGAAATACGTGTATTCGCCTTCTTTAAAAGGAGCAGAATACTTTTCGTAGTTCCACAGCTCCGTAAGGCGTTTTTTGATGTTGTCTTTGAATGGTATCTGTGCGAGGTAGGCATTGGTCACTGCATTCTGGCGTTTTACCCAATCCCCCGTTTCAGCCGACATATCATCTTCCAGCCAGCGATAAGGATCGTTTACTTTGGTGCCGAAAAATTCATCGACTTGCGTACCCATTTTGGTTTCGGGATACGTACCCTTAAAAGCGCCGGGCTTTTGTGCTGATGCTGCCATACTTACTAACAAAAATGAAGTGCAAAGCGAAAAGACTTTCATGTGTATGCGTTTAAAAATTAATATAGCCCCATAGCAGGACTAGAATAA
>JAJNBR010000022.1 GCA_021156265.1 Flavipsychrobacter sp. | reverse complement strand
TGGCCTCGCTCATTTCGCTCTTTTTTTACCAAAAAGGCTAGCTCATCATTTTCGAGCGGTTCATTGTAGCGAACAAGTTGCATACATCACGTTTTTAGCTCATAGACCCCAGCATATTTATGGCTTATGTACCGCATGAAAGAAGAGAAATCGAGCCCTTTGCCTGTTACCAGGCTGCATAGTTCTTCCGAACGATAACGACGGCCATGTATATGTATCTTATCACTGAGCCAGTGCAGCAGGTTGCCATACTGGCCACTTTGAATTTCATTTATCAAGTTACTGTTTTCTTGTTGTGCCTGTTCAAAGAACTGCGCCGCATAAAAACTACCCAGCGAATAAGTCGGGAAGTAACCAAAGCTGCCATGTGCCCAGTGTACATCCTGTAGCACACCGGTTTTGTCATCGGGTGGCGTTACACCCAGGTACTTTTTGTACATCTCACTCCATGCACCCGGCAGATCTTTCGGATTAAGTTCATTGCTCAGCAGGGCTTTTTCAATTTCATAACGTATCAGCACATGAAAATGGTATGTCATCTCATCAGCCTCAGTGCGTATCAGCGAAGGCTGCACTTTATTGATGCCCCTATAAAAAGCCTCCATCGAAACACCGTTCAGGCTTTCAGGGAAGTACTGTTGCAGCCTGGGATAAAAATGCTTCCAGAAAGGCAGGCTGCGTCCTACACAGTTCTCCCACAACCTCGATTGGGACTCGTGAATGGAGAGTGATGCCGGCGAACCAAGTGGCATACCGTATTGTGTTTCGGGAAGGCTTTGCTCATACAGGGCATGACCGCCTTCATGTATACTGCTCCACAGCAGAGATGTATAATTATCTTCATCCACCCTTGTCGTGACCCGCACATCTGTCGGCGCAAACGATGTCGTGAAAGGATGCTCTGATAGATCCTGCCTGCCTGCATCAAAATCATAACCCATCGCTTTCAGCACCTCAATAGAAAAATCCCACTGCTGCTGTTTTGGGAAATGCTGGTGCAGGAATTCGCTATCTACTTGTTTTGCTTTTACTACCTGCTGTAAGAATGGCGGCAACTCAGCTTTTACCGTCTCGAATATCGGGTCAAGGATAGCTACTGTAATTCCTTTTTCATAATCGTCCAGCAGGGCGTTATAAGGATGCCCTTTATAGCCGTACAGATCAGCCTGCTGCTTTTTCAGCGCGATCATTTTTTCCAGCTGGGCAGCATAAACCGAATACTTGTTTTCGCCACGCGCCTGTATCCATGCGTTCAGGCTGGCGCTTGTCTGCTGCGTCAGTTGCTCAACAAACTCGTGAGGCAGCTTTTTATTCTTTTCATAATCCTCCAGGCTCAGCCGAACATTTTGCTGTTCTACATCGGTAAGATCTCCCCTTTGCGACAACTCGTGCAGTACATTTCCATATTGTGGATTCGTTACCATTTCGTGGGCAAGAGCAGCCATTGTAGCCAGCTGGCGGCCACGGTACGGGAAGCCTTTCTGCGGCATATACACTTCCTGGTCCCATCCTAAAACAGCCGAGGCGTATTGCAGGTCGGCGGCTTTCTGGAGTATGTCCTGGTAGGTAGCATAAAGATCTTTAGAAGTCTTTTGTGAAGACTTATTAGTGGAAATATTAGCGGGTGCTGGTTGCACGATATGTAAGTATGTAATTGTAAAACAAATAGTTATTCTTCCTGTGCTTCGAGACGTTCTACCTTGTTGATCCCTTCTATGGTTGCAAGACGCTGGCAGAGATTGTCAAGTTCGTCTCTATCATGCACATACACCATTATCGTACCATCAAAAATACCGTCGCTGCTGTCGATGCTAATCGATCGCATATTCATTTTCAATTCACTAGATATGATATTGGTGATCTTCTGTATCACACCAACGTCGTCCAAACCAACCAGGCGTACACCGCTGAGGAAAGAAATCTCCTTATTTTTTGCCCATTTGGTCTTCACTACCCTGTGGCCATAATGCGCCAGCAGTTGTGCCGCGTTCGGACAGTCGGTCCGGTGTATCTTCAGACCTTCACCTGAGGTAATGAAACCAAATACATCATCGCCCGGTATCGGCTGGCAACACTGCGCCAGCTTGTACAATATTTTATCAGAGCTTTCGCCAAAAATGATAAGCTCGGCTTGCTTAGTCGATTTTGTTTTGGTGGCTTCTTCGGATACCAGGTTTTTGGTTTCCAGTTTCACTTCTTTAGAACTGGGCAAGCTCGTTCAGGTTGTGCGGCGACATCGGCACTCCCATATGATCCAGCTTGCGTTGCAGCATATATTTGCCATCGTCGGCGATCTTGCGCTTTTCTTCTTTCAGATAATACTTGATACGCGACTTGGCCTTAGCTGTAGTGACAAACGTAAGCCAATCTTCCGACGGCTTTTGTTTCATCGAAGTGATGATCTCCACCTGGTCACCGCTTTTCAACTCATGGCTCAGCGGCACAAGCCTGTAGTTCACTTTCGCTCCTATGCAACGCGCACCCAGCTCTGAGTGTATATCAAATGCAAAATCAAGCGCAGTGGCGCCTTTCGGCAACACACGCATATCTCCCTTCGGTGTATAGATATAGATCTCTTCCGTAAAAAGATCGAGCTTGAAATCCTGCAGGAAGTCCAATGTATCTGTATCAGGACTGCTCAATATATCGCGCAGGTGCTGCAGCCAGGCATCGAGTTTGCTCTCCTGTTGCGAGGTCCCGCCTTCTTTATACTTCCAGTGTGCAGCAAGACCTTTCTCGGCTATCTCATTCATACGCGACGAGCGTATCTGCACCTCCACCCAACGGCCACCCGGCCCCATCACAGTAGTATGCAGTGCCTCGTAGCCGTTACCTTTCGGTACACTGATCCAGTCGCGCAGACGTTCAGGACTGGGCTTATAGAAGTTGGTCACAACAGAGTAAACCTTCCAGCAATCTTCTTTTTCGCGTTCCTGTGGAGAATCAAGAATTATGCGAATCGCAAACAAGTCATACACTTCCTCGAAGGCCACATGCTTGGTGCGCATCTTGTTCCAGATGGAGTGTATTGCTTTAGGCCGGCCGTAAATAGTAAAATCAAAACCACCCTGCCCCAGCTCGTCCTTTATTGGCTTAATGAACTCGTTAATATATTTGGTACGGTCACGTTTGGTTTCTTTCAAACCCGTCGCGATCTCCATATACACTTCTGGTTGTGTGTACTTCAGCGCCAGGTCTTCCAGCTCAGATTTGACCTCGTACAAACCCATCCTATGCGCCAGCGGTGAATAGATATAGGTTGTTTCCGACGATATTTTAAGCTGCTTTTCGCGACTCATGCTTTCCAGCGTGCGCATGTTATGCAACCTGTCGGCTATTTTTATCAATATCACGCGCGGATCGTCCGCCAGGGTCAGCAATATTTTCCTGAAGTTTTCAGCCTGCACAGTAGTATCCGCCTTCAGGTCTACAACGTTGGATATCTTAGTAAGGCCGTCAATGATCTTGGCATAGCTGGCGCCAAACTCCTGGGTGATGTCTTCCAGTGTGATCTCGGTGTCTTCCACCACATCGTGCAGCAAAGCACATATCGCCGATGTAACGCCAAGACCTACTTCTTCAACTACGATGCGGGAAACTGCAAGCGGATGGAGAATGTATGGCTCCCCCGACTTACGCCTCATATCGCGGTGCGCATCTACCGATATTTCAAACGCACGCCGAAGCATCGCCTTATCTCCTTTTTTGAGGCGTTGTTTTAACGCACGAAGCAACGCCCTGTACTCGCGCAGAATGAGTTTTTTCTCCTCTTCTTCGTCTTTATTGTATGTCTTCTTAACTATCGCATCCATCGTTACTACCTAATTTACGAAATTCCGGTCGTATGACCACATAACGAAATCTTAAACAAAAATAAGCTGCCAACCTTCGTCAACAGCTTATATATTATCATTACCGGCCTGCTATTTATAATTGGTCTTGTAAAACTGCAGGTATGGTTGTAAAGTCTTATCTGCTGCTACCTTAAGATAGTTCTTCGCCGATATCATCAGCAAATGGTACTCGTCAGCTTTGTATTCCCTGAAAACCTGGGCTGTACTGCGCAGGCTGTTGAGATATATCTTCGCCTGCCCTGCATTCTGGAATTTACGCGTCACCACAAATCCCAGGTCGGGACCCAGCATTTCCGACTTTGAGTCCAGTCCCAGCTTGCCAAATTTAAAAGTATTGAAGTCGCTCATTGCCGCTTTCACTCCCATAGCCCGTTGCTCCATGGTCTTGAAGGCAAACACGACGTAATGCTCATCCGACGGATTGTACATAAAATTAGCTGGTGGCGCTTCAACAGGTCGTGGCGGGGTGAGGTTTACATCACCAGCCGCAGGCACTGGCGGCTTAGCCGCACCGGGATCGCTTGCAGGTACATCGCCCGCGGCAGCGCCCTGGGGTGACATCAATTTGCCGGGCAACTGGGTGTTGGTAGCCGCTGTTTTGGGCGTCTCGGGCTTGTTGCGCTTAATATATTGCAATACGGCATCAGCCCAGGCACGCAGCGAATCTGTAGGATTTTTGCTGAGAAAATCTGTCACCAGTGTATCCGCGTGGCCAAAGTCATTGACGCCGACGGAAGCGATAGCCTCCATAATGCGGAACCTGTTCAGGTAGCGCTGGTCAGTATACATCCGCTGACCCTCGCGTACTTTCTGCAACACTTCGGGATATTGGCGCTGCAACAGCATGCTGTAGGTTTCGTCGTAAAACGAAGCTACCGGCATACTCGTCGTAGCCTGCAAGCCTTCTCCATCCTCTGTAGGACGAATCAGTTTTGCCCATTTGCTGTCGCCATATTGCGAAAGTATCAGGCTCGTGTATTTCTGCGCTTCAGACAGTTTGTTTTGCCTTAAAGCCACCAGGTAACGAAGGTATAACACCTCAGCTTTGTGTTCATGCGCCGGGAATCGTTTGTCAAGCGTATCAAGCGTGCTGATGGCCGGCGGATAATCTTCCAGCTGTTTTATGTATGCATCCGCAAGATCAACATAAGCGCGTCTTACTTTAGTTCGCGCCTGCTCCTGGCGTTCTTTGCTGTTAGGAATAGCTGCGATCAGGCTCTGTTCTGTTGGCAAGCCGTTCTCATCCAGGTCCGACGATTCTTCCTCATCAACGGCTCCCAGGTTCTCTTTACTTACCATGCTCAATGCTGCGCCGCGTCGCCAGTTATCCACCAGCGGACGTCCACCCCATTTGCGTTTAAATTCATTATTGCCTTGCTGCATTAAACTAGCATTCGCAAAATACCAGTTATTAAGTCCGCCACCAGCGCCTCCATCAGGACCAAAGCTTTCATTCTGCAAAGCTGCGTTCAGGCCTCTGTTCTCAGCATTGAACGCGCTATCTGCCTTCTGGTTCTCCAGGTAGCGGATATATTTACGTATGGCAGCATACTGCTCTTTTTCGCTCAGCGATGCAAGTGTCAGCAAGCTATCCTGTACCCTGATGGTAGAAAGGGGTCCCGATACATTGCCCAGCGCCATGCCACGCCTTGCAGCAAGGGTGATCAGGCTGTCATAAACACCGTTGCCCATCGCCACAGCGCTGTCGTAAGCATTTTTTGAAGCAACATAATTGCGCATATCGTAATACACATTGCCGAGGGCTGCGTAAGAAAGCGCTTTTTGTTTCCTGGTCGATTTTGGCGCCTCGAGACCCTTGCGCAGGTAGGTGACCGCTTCGTCTGGTTTGCCGCTGTTTGCAGCGAGGCGACCCATCACGTAATACACCTGCTCGTAATAAGGCACATATTTACCATCCTTCAACACGCGCTTCAGTGAAGCAACTGCTTCTTCCTGGTCGCCGCCGGCCATCATGAGGCTATATGCAAGATTTTTACGCGCGTAAAAATCCATATCGATCTTTGGCTGCAGGTCCAGTACTTTTTCAAACGATTTGGCAGAGGCGGTATAATCGCCACGTTCCTGGTACAGTTGTCCGTTCAGGTATGAAGCACGCTGCCGTATCCAGGATGGCAGGTCCCTGTCGTTCGATACGATGGCTAGCTGATCGCTGGCCGCCTTATAATCTCCCTCATTCAGGGCAACATAAGCTTTTTCAACAGCCAGTCGGCCTTTGAGCGATTGCGGCATGTTCGGGTCTGTCTCCAGCAGGTCCAGCACAGACTCGGCATTACCCGGTTGGTTGGCCTCTGTAAAAGTACGAGCCAGCCAAAGCAGGGCTTCATTATGCACAGAACGGTGTTTCAGGAAATCGAGCATACCCTGGTCGTCTGCCTCCGCTATCGATGTGGTCGTGCCGGTTTTGCCCGCCGAACGCGGCTGCACCTTCTTCGATGCGCTGCGTGTTGATGCATTCCTGTTCTTCTTTTTATTCTGCTCGCTCAGGTATACGATATACCGGAACGATGTAGACGCTTCCTCGTATTTTCCTTTATAATAGTACGACTGGCCCAGCAGCAGGTAAAGATCATCGCCCCATTTCGTACGCGGGTCATGGATCTGTATGCCCACAGACGCTTTCTGGATGATGCTGTCCATATCAGCCGAAAGGGCCGCCGAATCCCGGTCGGGGTCAAAGGGAAATAATGCCAGGGTAGAATCAAAGTTTTCCCGTCGCATACGCTGCATATTCTCCAGCGCTTCGTCCATTTTTTTATCGGCGTTGAAATAATAATTGTAGTGTGTAAATGTATTCTGCAGCGCCCGCCTTGGCACACTCCAGCGCTTCTTCAGCATTTTATCGTTGCTCCATGCCTCACGCTTCTTTTTCAGCTTCAGCTCAAAAGCAAGCTTCATCTTTTCTTCCTTATCCTTTACCCTCGCCTC
Organism: Flavipsychrobacter sp.; assembly: GCA_021156265.1. Lineage (GTDB taxonomy): Bacteria > Bacteroidota > Bacteroidia > Chitinophagales > Chitinophagaceae > Polluticoccus. The sequence continues at coordinate 14,223 of JAJNBR010000022.1, read as the reverse complement.
CTGGTTTTTCTGCCGGCGTTCTTTGTTTTTTGCCAGGCTATCGGCTTTTAGCTTTCTGACATTCTTAATACTATCCATCCGTTTCTCACGGAAGGCCGTTGCACTATCCGCTGCGGCGGTACGGATAGCAGATAAGCTGTCACTTTGCGCTTTCCGCACAGCAGCCACGCTGTCGTTAAACGCTTTGCGAACAAGTTTTATGCTATCCATGCGATGCTGGCGGGCAAGGGCTGTACTGTCCTGGTAACGTTTGCTTTCGCGGTATTTTCTTATCGCAGCCATGCTATCCGTTCTCTTTTGCTGCTTCGACCTGAGAGCATCGGTCACAGCTTTGCGGGCGGCAATGGTGCTGTCGGTCACTCTTTGTCTTGCTGCTCTTTGGGCTTCAAACTGCGCAGTGCGAACGTCGTGTATAGAATCTATCCTCCTTTGCTTCACTTTGGCCACACTGTCCCGGTACTTCCTGCTTTCGCGATACTTCCTCACGCGCTCCAGGCTGTCGGCCCTGCGTTCGCGAACTATCTTGATGCTGTCAGTGAAGCGCTGGCGGGCAAGCCGGGTACTGTCCAGCCTGTGTTTCTGCGCCGTGCGCATGGAGTCGAGTATATGCTGGCGCGCACGGGTCAGGCTATCTGTATTCACCTTCTGCGCATAGGCACTAAAGCTACCTGACAGGACAAACAAACAGGCAATAAAATATAATAATACGAGGCGGAAATTCAAACTTTGGTGCTCTTTACAATAATGATATAACTGAATTATACGGCAAATATTGCCCGACAAAATACACTCTGAGGCAACTTATCAAAAATAGCTAAAAAAGGCATAAGTCTTATGCCTGTAAACATCTTGAATTGACGAATTTAACAATAAGTAAATTTCTTATTTATGTCATTTGTTTTTCTGTGAACTAAACCCTTAAATTGCGCCATATTACTACCCATACACACAACTTATCCATTAAATTTATCGCCCTGTCGAAACCAGGTACAACTACTTTAAAGTAGCTGTAAAAACCAGTTTGTCTAACTCAAACAAAAAACCGATGAGTGAACCGGAGAAATACAGGAGTACAATGCGCTACATTGGGTTAGGCACCCAATGGATGGTATTGTTGCTGGTTGCAGTCTGGCTGGGCTGGAAGACTGATGGATGGATCGGCTGGAAGTTTCCGGTTTGCCTGATAACGTTCCCTTTGTTGGCGTTGGGTGTATCGATGTGGCAATTGGTAAAAGCTTTCAACAAACCGAAAAAATGAAAAACCGTTTTATACTGATCATTGTATTATTGTTCGTGATCCTTAGTGCCGCTTTCTTTGCCATAGAGAAATCCGCACCTCAATATGATTTTGGCGTGCTGATGGGCGGCAATATCATCATGGCGGTACTGGCAATAGTATCATATGTACTGGTAACGGCCCAGATCAATAAGCGGCCGGAGGCTTTCGTACGCGGTGTTTACTCGTCCACCTTCCTGAAATTATTCGTGTGTATTGTGGCTATACTTACCTATGCGCTCATCAACAAACCCAACGTTCACAAACCATCATTATTTATTCTATTTGGTATATACGCAGTTTATTCTGTAGCAGAAACCTGGCAGCTATCCAGGATGGCAAGAGGAAAATGATATGAAAAAGCAGCAGACTTCGCTTAATTTGTTAGAGAACTTTTTACCACCTCACACCTTCGAGATGGTGGCTCCTTACTTCAAACAGCATACTATCCACCTTACTCTTACCCACGAACGCAGAACCGTTTTGGGCGACTACCGCAACCCGACGAGGGATTTTCCATATCACCAGATCAGCGTCAATATCAACCTCAACCCGTACAGCTTCCTGATCACGCTGCTGCACGAACTGGCGCACATGCTCACGTATAACCATTTTAAAAACACAGTTTCTCCTCACGGCAAAGAGTGGAAAACGCAGTTTCGTCATGTGCTGTTTCCCTATGTCGGCAAGAAAATATTCCCAAAAGACATAGAAGCTGCGCTGGTAGCCTACATGCACAACCCGGCAGCCAGCACCTGCAGCGATGCCCGGTTATTCAAAGCGCTCTACCAGTACGACGAACGTAAGCCAAGTCATAAGCTGGTAGACGACCTCGAGGTAGGCCAATGGTTTGAAGCGGATGGACGTGTGTTCGAAAAGCTGGAGCAGTTACGTACCCGGTGCCGTTGCCGCTGCCTGACGACCAAAAAGGTCTATTTTTTCCAGGGTATTATCGAGGTAAAGCACGTAAGAAGGGACTGGCGCCAGATAGCATGAGCGTTTTTCACCCGTATTTTCCCCCTATGCGTTCAGTTGCACCCCATAGGTTTAATAGTATATTTGTTTCCCGTAAAAACAACAGGATGAATCTTAAACACACACTTGTTGCAGGAGCTGCCGTTTTAGCACTGGCCTCTTGTCAGCAAAACACAAAAACAACTAAAAGCGAACGGAAGCTGCTCGACCCGGCGAATATGGACACCACCGTACGTCCCGGCGACAACTTCTTTCTATATGCCAATGGCGCATGGCTGAGCAAAAATCCTATCCCGGGTTCAGAAACACGCTGGGGCAGCTTCAACGAATTGCAGGAAGGCAACTACAAGGCCCTGCACGAACTGCTGGAAGGCGCGGCAGCTGATAAAAATGCCAAAGCCGGCAGCGCCACACAGAAAGTGGGCGATATCTTCCGCACCGGTATGGACAGCGCAGCCATCGACAAAGCGGGCATCACGCCTATGAACGACGTGCTGAACCGCATCAACGCTATACAGGACGCTGATGGCGTACTGAATGAAGTAGCGCTGGAGCATACGCAAGGCATCGGGCAACTGTTTGGTGTTTATATAGCACCCGACGATAAAAACGTGGCCCAAAATATAGCCCAGTTCTACCAGGGCGGCCTGGGCATGCCCGATCGCGATTACTATTTTAAGACTGACGAGCGTACAGCAAAAATTCGCGAAACTTACAAGCAACACCTCGTGAAGGTGCTGAGCCTGATGGGTGAAGACAGTGTAACGGCTAAAAAAGATGCTGCTAACATCTTCAAGCTGGAAACTTCGCTGGCAGGTGCATCAATGACACGTGTCGATATGCGCGATCCGTATAAGCTGTATAATAAATTCAGCCTGGATGGCATCAGCCAGCAAACTCCGGGCATCGACTGGAAAACAATGGCTGCTAACCTGAAGATAAGCGGGCAGGATTCAGTTATCGTAGGTATGCCGGCCTTCTTTAAGGAAGTGGCCAAGCAACTGAAAGCAACGCCGATACCAGTATGGAAGAAATATCTTTCTTTCCATGCGGTGAACGATATGTCACCTTACCTGAGCAGCAACTTCGACAATACGCACTTCGATTTCTACGGCAAAACCGTTCGCGGACAGCAGGAACAAAAGCCAAGATGGAAACGTGTACTGAATGTAGCAGATGGTTCAGTAGGCGAGCTACTGGGACAGATGTATGTTGACAAACATTTCAAACCTGAAGCTAAAGAGCGCATGCTGGCGTTGGTAAACAACCTGCAGACTACTTACGGCGAGCGTATCAAACGCCTCGACTGGATGTCTGAGACCACTAAACAAAAAGCACTGGCCAAGCTGAATACTTTTATCAAAAAGATCGGCTATCCTGACAAATGGAAAGATTACAGCAAGCTCACTATCGTTGGCGACAACTATGTGAAGAACATCATGGCGGCTTCTGCATTCGAATACGATTACATGATCGGCAAACTGAACAGGCCTGTTGATAAAACAGAATGGCAGATGACACCGCCTACAGTTAACGCTTATTATAATCCTGCGTTCAACGAGATCGTATTCCCTGCAGGTATCCTGCAATATCCTTTCTTCGATATGGACGCGGATGATGCGGTGAACTACGGTGGTATCGGCGCGGTTATCGGCCACGAGATCACGCACGGCTTCGACGACCAGGGCCGCCAGTATGATGCGCACGGTAACCTGAACGACTGGTGGACTCCTGAAGATGCTACTAAGTTCAACGAAAAAGCAGGTGTTGTTATTAAACAATTCGATGAATACACAGTGCTGGATAGCATGCATGTAAATGGCAACCTCACACTGGGTGAAAACCTTGCAGACCTTGGTGGCCTGGCTATCGCTTACGAAGCATTCAAGAAAACAGAGCAAGGCAAGAGCACAGAGAAGATCGATGGCTTTACACCGGAGCAGCGTTTCTTCCTGAGCTGGGCGCAGGTATGGCGTGCCAATACGAGGGATGAAGAAATGGCCAACCGTGTCATGACAGATCCGCACTCGCCCAACCTATGGCGTTGCAACGGTCCGCTGAGCAACATGCCTGAATTCTACCAGGCATTTAACGTTAAGCCGGGCGATAAGATGTATCGTCCTGATAGCCTGCGCGCAAGAGTTTGGTAGTCCTTAATTAACAGATAGACAATTTAGATCCTCCCGTTTTCGGGAGGATTTTTTTTATGTCATAATGTCGTCATAAACAGGTGGTGAAAATCTTTTTTCGACTCCGCTTATGGAAAATAAAAACTTCACGCATCTCATTACTGACAACCGAACACAAACCAACAAAAGACATTCTTATGAAACAGGTCTTCAGTTTCTTTATGATGATGCTGTGCACAGCCTTCGTGGCGTCTGCACAAAGCGGGGCAATTACCGGTACGGTAATGGATGAGCAGAAGCAGCCGCTGATGGGTGTAGATATAACCATACTTCAAAGTGGTCAGGCTAGAGGACGAGTAACTACAGACATGAACGGCACTTACACAATCAAATCGCTGAATCCGGGTAAATATGAAATGCAGGTAAAGCGCAATGACTACAAAACCAGCGTAGTTAAAAATATTGTCGTTCGTGCCAATAAGACCACGACGGTGAACTTCGAGATGCAGCCGGGTGGTATGCAGTTGAATGAAGTAATGGTGAAGCAACCTAAAAGGCCATTAATCGCCCCGAATCGCAAAGCCGAAGAAAGGAGTGAAAAAATGCGCACGCGCGGCACTCAGGATATCGCTGCCACGTCTGCCGGGGCATACCCGGCGCCGTCGCAAATCCAGTATAAATTCACACCACCGTCATATTACAATCCCAGCACTGAGAGCTATAAGAAAGACCCCGAGAACGATTTCAAATCGGTAAAAGCCAATCCCCTGTCTACACTATCGGTAGACGTAGACCGTGCATCGTACAGCAATATCCGCCGTTTTCTAACCATAGGTCAGAAACCACCCGCAGATGCAGTGCGTGTAGAAGAGATGATCAACTATTTCGATTATGAATATCCACAACCCAAAGGCAGCGATCCTATCGCAATTACTACCGAAATGATCGACTGCCCCTGGCAGAAAGGGCATAAGCTCCTGCACATCGGTATGCAGGCAAAAAACATCAGTACTGAAAATCTACCGCCATCGAATATTACTTTCCTGGTCGATGTATCAGGTTCTATGAACGAAGTCAATAAACTACCGCTGGTGAAACAAGCGCTGAAACTGCTGGTGAACAAACTGCGAACTGAAGACAGGTTATCGATAGTAGTATACGCAGGCGCAGCAGGATTAGTGCTCCCTCCTACTCCGGGAAGTAATAAAGAAACCATTTTCGCCGCGCTCGATGCTTTACAGGCGGGCGGTTCTACCGCTGGCGGCGCTGGCCTTAAACTCGCTTACAAAACAGCCGCAGAAAACTTTATGCGTGGTGGCAACAACCGCGTGGTGCTGGCGACCGATGGCGATTTCAATGTAGGTGTAAGCAATGAGAATGAACTGGAAGACCTCATCACCAAAGAGCGCGATAAAGGCATCTATCTTACTTGCCTGGGGTTCGGTATGGGCAATTACAAAGACTCAAAAATGGAAATACTGGCCGACAAAGGTAATGGAAACTACGCCTATATCGACAACGTAAAAGAGGCGGAGAAGACACTGGTGAAAGAATTCGGCGGCACCATTTTCACAATAGCCAAAGACGTAAAAGCACAAATAGAATTCAATCCCACGCTGGTTAGATCATACAGGCTGGTGGGCTACGAAAACCGTGTTCTTAACGAAGAAGATTTTAAAGACGATAAAAAAGATGCAGGCGACATGGGCTCAGGCCACACTGTAACTATCATGTACGAGATCATACCTGTGGGTGTTGACAGCAAATTGGGTCGTGATGTTGATCCGTTGAAATACCAAAATAACAGTGCTGTAAACAGCTCAGGTGAACTGGCCACGATCAAATTCCGCTACAAAAGGCCCAACGCCAACACGAGCACCGAAATGGCACATACCATTACCAACCGCACCAAACACCTCATGCTGTCAACCGACAATATCAGGTTCGCATCATCGGTAGCCATGTTCGGCATGCTACTGAAAGACTCCAGATACAAAGGCGTAGCCAACTACGAAGCCGCGTTAAGATTAGCTGAAAGCAGTCGTGGCAAGGACAAAGAAGGATACCGCACAGAATTCATCTCGCTCGTAAGAAAAGCAGGTAATTTCCCTGAAATAGAAAAAGAAAGCACTGAAGCACTTGGTTGGAATGGCGTAGATTAAGGAATGCAGGAGGCATAAAAATAAACCCGCTATACAGCGGGTTTATTTTTACTAAGCAGGTGTTGCAGCTGCATTTCGTTGGTATGACGCTTGTGCTTGGCAGAAACTTCAAACTTTATCTTCTGGCAAATACCATCCAGGTCGGGGTAGATAAAACCGCGATGTATACCCAACAGGTAAAGCTCGTTCAGTATAGCCACCTTATGCTCATGCTCTATCCGGAACCGGAAAAAATGATTGTGCGGGTTAGGCTGCTTATCAAACTCAATAAATGGTTCGCCGGGGTCCGGGAAATCGTGCTTGGTGAAGCAGCCACCCTGGTTGGTTACCCGTTGCGAAATGTGGAACGGGAAAATGATCGGTGTAGCCGGCTCGGCATGTATCTGCCGGGCCATCCAGGTGCTTTCTTCAATATCGTGCTTGGTTGACGAAACACCATAACACCAAACAGCTGCCGGTGCTTTCACCTCGAAGTGTTCCACAGCGAAATATAAGGCTATTAGCGGCGATGTCGTCCAGTCAAGCAGCCGTGTGGGCAGCCCATGGTGTTGTGCCAGCGTCAGCCATTCATCGGGTGTTTTCGGTCGTATTTTCAGGTATAATGCCGCTTCGCGAATGAAAGCTTCCATCATATACTTCTCGAGGTCGGGCCAGTCAGCAAGGGAATCGGCAGGATTTAAGCGGAATAACGCCGGTATCAGCCGGTAGTTTTCATTAGCATGTCCCCTGAAATACCACTGTGCGATATGCTTTTGCTCAAACCCCTGTACGAAGGATATATATTCCGCAACCGACTTTATCGTTTCCATGCTATCTTTTCTTTCCGCATAAAGGTAGCTGAAATCTCATGCCAGAACGAACCGGCTATTCTTTTAAAAACGTTTCAGGTCGCCCGATGAAAATGTCCATTCGGGTGTTTCGATGATCTGATCGTTTTCTTCCAGTTCGTACCAGGGAGAAAACTCGCTCTGAGATGGATTCAGAAGCACCTGTGTCTCCTGTGCAGGCATATAGCTTTGAGCCAGCATATATACCTTTCTGCCGAGCCGGTTCTCAGCCATGTCCACTACTACAACAGCATGTCCCGGAGAGCCGCCTTTGATCAACACATCGCCAACCTGCATATCCTTATATGAAATAATTTTCAACTCCCTGGCCAGCGACAGCGTGCCCGCATAGGTAAATACAATATCCATATAATTTCTAAAGCCACTATAGCTATCATCTGCACTACCGGACCTAACCCAGCTCACGTTGTTGCCCTTGACCGCTATCCGGTTGCCCGCCCGCCATTTCGCATAGTCAGCCCTGAAACCATTGGTAAAGTTGAAATGTATCTGGTCGTATTGCTTAGCTGAAAACAAGTACTCACCCCGCAAGCGCATCACGGCATCGGCACATTGCTGCAGGTTCTTGTCGCCGATCTCCATATCTACAACGGCACAATACACAGCACCAGGTTCCTTTTCCTCACCATTATAATAATTCACTGTGCTCCCATGCTTTTTTAGCTTCAGCGAGCGGAGATATATACCAAAACCATCTGTGGATTTTCTTTCAAAGCCGGCAGGCGGATTAAAGCGCCGTTGTATGGTAGCTCCCTCTTCATTGATAAGCCGTGTTTGATAGCTAACTGCTTCTGGCACAGCAGGCTCGCTGCATGAAGTAAGCCCGGCCAGTAACACACAAACCATAATAACTTTCATGATCTTTTTGATAAGATGCGGACGCAGGATTTTTCCATAAATAAAATACAGCCTGGAAAAACTGACCGAATATCATCCATTTTACGTATATTTGTTATGAACATTGGCTACTTATCGAATCGTTAATTTGGCCAATTAAAACCCTGTCACCCATGTCAACCATCAACCTGGCGCACGAGCGTTTCATCCGTGAAATGATCCTGCATGGAGATCGCGTTAAAGCCTATCGTGCCGCTTATCCCAGCTGTTCCGAAAAAACTGCTGCTGTTAATGCCTGTCGGCTCCTTGCCCGGCCGGAGATAAAGGAACGCATCAGGAATGCCGTAAAGCTGGTTCAGAAGAAAGTCGAGTCGGATCTTTATGAAGAATTGAAGGACAAAGTCCTAAGCACCGCTCACCAAAGGCATCTGTTGTACCTGATAGCTACAGGACAACAAAAGACAACAAAAACTATTGTCCGATACAACAGGCCCATTAGTTGGCAGCAAGGCCCCTCCATCCGCGACACGCTGGTTGCCCTCGGGTTAGACTACAAACTCTCCAATGGCTGGAAACGGGATGTTGTCGATGATGATGTTGTTGGTGAAGAAAATTAGCAATTATTAGCAACAGATAGCACTATTTGATATCTGACCCTGAAAAACATGAGAATGATGGTTAAATTTACCGCCTCAAAACCAGATAAATGGGAATAGCCAATTACCAGCATACTGTTGCCGACCGTTTTATGCGCTACGTACAGGTAGACACGCAAAGCGATCCGGCCTCGCCGTCACAACCCTCCACCGAAAAGCAGAAAGACCTGAGCCGAATACTGGTAGAAGAGCTGAAAGCCATCGGCATTGCTGATGCAGAGCTGGATGAGCATGGCTATGTGTACGCCACCATCCCGGCGACCAGCCAGAAGAATGTACCTGTGTTGTGTTATTGCTCGCATGTAGATACTGCACCCGATGCCAGCGGCACCGGCGTAAAACCCATACTGCATATGAGCTGGGATGGCAAGGACATAGTATTACCCGATGATCCTACAGTAGTTATCAGCAAGAAGAACCACCCTTACCTCGAGCAAAGGATCGGTGACGATATCATTACAGCCTCAGGACTTACGCTGCTTGGTGCAGACGACAAAGCAGGTGTGGCCATTATTATGGACCTCGCTAATTACCTGATACAACACCCGGAGATACCGCATGGTAAGATCCGTATCCTGTTCACCCCCGACGAAGAAATAGGCCGTGGTGTGAACAAAGTGGATATGAAAAAACTCGGTGCGCAATTCGGCTATACCCTCGACGGCGGCGAACGCGGTTACCTGGAAGGCGAAACGTTTTCGGCTGATGCAGTGACAGTTGTATTCAACGGTGTGAGTGCCCATCCCGGGTATGCTAAAGGCAAAATGGTGAGCGCCATAAAAGCTGCAGCAGCTTTTGTCAACAAACTGCCACGCAATGAATGGAACCCGGAAACTACCGAGGGCATGGAAGGTTTTGTGCATCCTGTGCATATCGAAGGCGCTATCGAGAAGGCCACAGTACAATTTATCATCCGCGATTTTGACACCGCCCAACTGGCGCACCACGAAGAACGCCTGCGTGCCTTGGTGAATGAAACAGTAACCGAGTTCCCGGGTCTTAGTACTGAATTCATCATTAAAGAGCAATACCGCAACATGAAGGAAGTGCTGGACAAGCAGCCGCAGGTAATGGACCATGCCGAAGAAGCCTACAAGCGTGCCGGCATGACGGTAGAACGTATGAGCATACGCGGTGGCACCGACGGTTCCCGACTGTCATTCATGGGTTTGCCCTGTCCCAACTTATCTACCGGCGAAATGGGCATACACAGCAAGCAGGAATATGTGAGCGTGCAGGACATGGAGAAATCAGTAGAGATGCTGGTGCACTTGTAACTGGTTTGGGAACAAAACAGCTAAACGACAACAAAAAACAACAACCGAGCCTTGCGAGCTCGTTGTCATCTTTGAAAAGAACATTGAAATAGACAACAAAAACAACAATTTTAGCTTTACATTATATGAACACACAATTGAAAACCATACTGCTCACAGTGCTCACCTTATCGATATTTGTGATTGCGCTGGTAGAGCTGAGCGGTGTCAGCAGCACTGCGCTCTTCAACAAATACGGGATCGGCAATGGCGGCACAGGCCAGATGTCTGAAGGAACGCCAGATGAACAACTACAGAAGGACGCACAACGTAAGGCTATGCCTAAGACCACGATATCATTCGATGATACCAAACACAGTTTCGGTACCATTACGGACGGAGAGGTGGTAAAGCATGCTTATAAGTTCAAGAATACCGGCGAGCATCCTTTGCTCATCTCTAACGCCGTAGCATCATGCGGTTGTACAGTTCCTTCTTATCCTAAAGAACCAATACCTCCGGGTGGCGAAGGTGAGATATTAGTTGAGTTCAATAGCAAAAACCGCGTCGGTCATCAGCAGAAAAATGTGCTCATCTATTCAAACGCACAGGAAGAAGCCATGTCTATCGGGTTTGACGTAGACGTAAAAGAAAAATGAGTACAGCACAAGTGAGTTTCGGGCAAAAAGTAAAAGAATATCTATCGCTGATCAAATTCAGCCACACAGTGTTTGCGCTGCCGTTTGCGCTAATTGGGTTTACGCTGGCCGTGGTATATTACGATGAGCCGTTTGAATGGCACCTGTTCGTTAAAATGCTCCTTTGCATGGTATTTGCCCGCACAGCAGCTATGGCGTTCAACCGTTACCTCGACCGCAGGTTCGACGCGCTCAACCCGCGCACCTCACAGCGCGAGATACCGGCAGGAGTGATCAAACCTGAGCATGCATTGCTGTTCACTATTATCAATTCAGCGTTGTTCATACTCACAACCCTGCTTATCAACGATACGGTATTCTACCTGTCTATCGTAGCACTGTTTGTAATACTGTTTTATAGCTATACCAAGCGCATCACGGCTCTTTGTCATATAGTGCTGGGTGTGGGGCTTTCGTTATCGCCCCTGGGTGCATTCCTGGCAGTCACAGGTTACTTTGCCTGGTTGCCCATATTGTTTTCGTTCGCAGTACTCACATGGGTAGCCGGCTTCGATATTATTTATGCGCTGCAGGACGAACAATTCGACCGCAGCCAGAAATTACATTCTATCCCGGCAGCGCTTGGCGTGCCAAAAGCTTTGATGGTTTCTAACCTGCTCCATGCGTCATCCGCAATGTTCATCATTGCTGCAGGGTTAAAAGGCGACTTCGGGATACTGTACTGGATCGGTACGGCCGTTTATATTGGCCTGCTTATCTACCAGCATATGCTTGTTAAACCCAACGACCTGAGCAAGGTCAACATGGCCTTTGCCAATACTAATGGTATCGCCAGTGTCATATTTGCCATCTTCACCATTCTCTCACTTTTATTGAACTAATATGAAAATAGCACTGATAGGCTACGGAAAAATGGGACATGCTATCGAAGAGATAGCGACCAAACGCGGACATGAGATAGTATTGCGCATCCGTAGCGGCAACAGGCACGAAATGACGCCGGAGAACCTGCAACAGGCAGACGTTGCTATCGAGTTCACCAACCCGGAATCCGCCAGGGAAAATGTAGTGCACGTGCTCAACACCGGCACACCGGTTGTTTGCGGTAGCACCGGTTGGAATGAAGGATTGGGGGCAGCAAAAGCGAAAGCACTGCAAAAGAACACAGCATTTTTGCAGGCCTCTAACTTTAGCGTAGGCGTCAATATTTTCTTCGAGGTAAATAAACTGCTGGCGTCTTTGATGAACGAGCAGCCGGACTATGAAGTGAGCATCGAAGAAACGCACCATACACAAAAGAAGGATGCACCCTCAGGTACAGCTATCACGCTGGCAGAGCAAGTGCTGGACAACCTCGATCGTAAAAAGCATTGGGCGAAAGAAAAAGCAGGCTCACCCGAAGATTTCCCCGTGATCGCACACCGCATTGAAGGTGTACCCGGCACACACAACGTAAAATACAGCTCGCGCATTGACGATATAGAGATTATACACACCGCACACAACCGCGAAGGCTTTGCCCTGGGCGCTGTACTAGCTGCCGAATTCGTTGCCGGTAAGCATGGCATATTTACGATGATGGATGTATTGGGAATAAACAAAAACAACTAACTAACCCTTTTGGGGTGAACAACCCGCAACAAACTATAATTAACTTTCGCTCCGCTAATACGTATACAATGTCTACACTCAGGACTACCCGCATATTGCTTCCTCTCTTAATGCTCTCGCTGCCAGTAGCGGCACAGAAAAAGCAGTTCACCATTATGGAGGCCACCACCGGCATGGCCACAACGCTGGCGCCAAAAGGTCTGCGCCAGGCAAGTTGGGAACCCGGCACCGTAAAGCTGTATCATGCAATAAAAGACGGAAGCTATGAGGGCTGGGTGTATGAGGGTATTAACTCGGGAAAAAGGGACACGCTGTTCGATCTGAAAGGTTTGAACCGCGACGTGTACGGCAAAGACAAGCTGAAAGCAATGCCAACCTTTCAATGGCTGAGCGAAGGCGTTGTGTACTTTACTGATGGCAATGAAATAAAACTGGGCACAAAAACGGCCGATGGTTTTAAGTGGACCAACTGGGTAACGCTGCCTGACAATGCAGAGAACGTCAAAGTAGATAAGAGCAGGAATATCGCTTACACCATCGACAATAACCTGTGGTTGGTCACCAAAGACAAAAAGACCATCCAGCTCACTAACGATGCTAACAAAGACATAATAAATGGTGGCTCGACAGTGCACCGCAACGAGTTCGGTATAGAAGAAGGTATTTTCTTCTCCCCCGAAGGTAATTATGTGGCCTACTATCGCATGGACCAGACCATGGTAGCTGATTATCCTATCATCAACTGGCTCGCTGATCCTGCTACGGTTAAGAACATCAAATACCCGATGGCCGGCGACACCTCGCACCAGGTGACGCTGAACGTATATAACCTAACCACAGGCAAAACAACTACCCTTAAAACAGAAGGTGAAAAGGACCACTACCTGACCAGCATTACCTGGAACCCAAATGAGAAGTATATGTATGTAGGTGTACTGAACCGGGGACAGGATCACATGTGGATGAATGAGTATGATATCCAGTCAGGCAACCGCACCAAAACACTGTTTGAAGAAACAGATAAAGAATATGTAGAGCCGCAAAGCCCACTCTCGTTCCTTCCGGGTAGCGACGACAGGTTCATCTACTGGAGCCAGCGCGATGGCTATATGCACCTATACCTGTACAACACCAACGGCAAACTGGTTCGCCAGCTCACGAAAGGCAAATGGATCGTGAATGAGATCGTTGGCTTCAATAAGGATGAAAACCAGGTACTGATAACTGCATCGAAAGAATCTCCATTGGAAAAACACGGGTACGCGGTAAACTGGAATAACGGTAACATCACAAAGCTCACGCGCAGTGCAGGCACCCACACCGTCACACCAAACGAGAGCGGTAAAATGATATTGGATGTATACACCAGCAGCAGTGTTCCCAAACGCACACAGGTTCGCTCAACCAATGGCAACATGGAAAAGATCATCCTCGATGCACCTAATACATTAGCAGACTACGAAAGACCGCAAATAAAGAGTGTAGAATTGAAAGCTGATGATGGCACTCCGCTATACGGCAAAATGATCCTGCCTACTAGCTTCAACGAGAACAGGAAATACCCTGTTGTGGTTTACCTGTACAACGGTCCCCATGTACAGCTCATAAAGAACGGTTTTCCGGCCAGCGGTAACCTCTGGTATGAATACATGGCCCAGCGTGGCTATATCGTATTCACTATGGATGGACGTGGTAGCGCCAACCGTGGTGCTGCCTTCGAACAAGCTATACACCGTAACCTGGGCACAAAAGAAATGAGTGACCAGCTGAAAGGCGTGGAATACCTCAAGTCACTACCTTATGTAGACAGCAAA
>JAJNBR010000021.1 GCA_021156265.1 Flavipsychrobacter sp. | reverse complement strand
CAAAGCACCCGATTACCGAATTAATGGGTGTCAGTCTACCGATGGTTACGGTTAAGATACAGGGAACAAAGATCGTTGAACAGGGACCCATACTTATAACACACTGGGGTTTGAGTGGTCCGGTGGTATTGCGTACTTCCGCGTGGGGCGCAAGAGAGCTGGCGGAGCGCAACTATAATTTTAAAGTCCAGGTGAACTGGTTGCATGATAGAAACGAACAAGACCTGAAGGATACTATTGCGCAAATAAGACGTGAGCGCGGCAAACAAGCCGTGCAGTTCAAAAATTTGTTCGATCTGCCTAAACGGTTATGGGAGTACCTGCTACACCAGTGCGGTATCAAAGACGAGATGAAATGGGGCGACCTGCCAGCGGCTCAGCAAAACAAGCTGATCGAAAAGCTGGTTCGGGATACGTACGAAGTAAAAGGTAAGACCACATTCAAGGAGGAGTTTGTGACCTGCGGCGGTATCAGCTTATCGCAGATAGATGCGCAGACCATGGAGAGCAAAATAGTTCCTGGTTTGTATTTCGGGGGTGAGATATTAGACGTTGATGGCATCACGGGAGGCTTTAACTTCCAAAATGCCTGGAGCAGTGGTTTTATCGCAGCCCACAGCATGATAAAAGAGAAATGATATGGAACGGTTAGGCAAATCGGTAATTATCATTGGAGCCCTTATCATTGGAGTAGGAATTATCATCTGGCTGTTTGGCGACAAACTGCGGTTTCTTGGTCGTCTCCCCGGCGATATCCGTATAGAACGGGATAATTTCAAGGTCTTCATTCCCATCACTACAATGATACTGGTGAGTATCGTGTTGTCGCTGATACTTTGGCTGATACAACGCTTCAAAGGTTAAGCGCGAACGTCCAGTACATCTCTCAGTGCATTTCCCAAAATATTGAAAGCATATACCAGCAACATGATAGCAATGCCCGGAATGATGGCTAGTAGGGGTCTGTTCGTCAGCAGGAAGTTGTAATGTTCCTTTATCATCAATCCCCACGATGGCATGGGTGGCTGCACGCCTATTCCAAGAAAGCTCAAACCGGCTTCGATAAGAATCGCTGTGGCAAAATTGCTGGCAGCTATTACCATAATGGGCCCCGCGATATTCGGGAGTATGTGTTTGAAGATGATCCTTGTATTGCCTAAGCCTAATGCCCTTGCAGCAGTAATATATTCCATCTCACGTATCACCAATACCTGTCCTCTTATCAACCGTGCAGCGCTTACCCACATAGTCAGTCCTATGGCTATGAATATCTCCCAGAAACCTTTGCCAATAGTTAGTGTGATAGCAAATACAAGCAGGAGGGTGGGGATGGCCCATAGGATATTGATCACCCACATCACCGTATTATCGATAAAGCCGCCAAAATATCCCGACACCGATCCCAGTATGATGCCTATGGTTATAGACAGTAGTACTGCTACAAAACCTACCGCAAGACTAACCCGCGAGCCAACGATGACTCTCGACAGGATATCCCTTCCGTACCTGTCGGTACCCAGATAGAACGTCCTGTTTACGATCTGGTGTTTTTCTAAATACTGTTGTTGGTTGGCTACACTTCCCGCCCTTTCGTCAGCCGGTAACAGTTCTGCCAGCGAGTACGATACCGTATCCTGCAGACCATCGTCTATGTAGTGACTTATGTACAAATTATTGCCGCTAAAAAAGTAACCGTTCATCGGCACCGCATTGTAATCGGATGGCGTGCCCGACAACCATTCGGTACCTCTGTTAGGCCGCCGTTGAGCCATGGTCTTGGGTACCAAAAGCAATTGTTTCGAAAATCCCGGGGGTCTGGCGCCGAGCTCAATGATCATCCTGTTAGCGTTAGGAGTATTATCCGGCGCCAGCAGATACGCGAATAAAGCTACCAGTGCAGTTATCATTATGATACTTACGGCAACGATGGCTGAAGGTTTCTTCAGCAGTTTTCTCAGGATGCTATCGTTTACTTCACGGCTGGACATTAGCTGATTTCAATCCATGTTCGCTTACAAGGTACACCAGTGCGGTCAATGTAAATGCGCCTAGTTTTAACTCCCTGTGATTCACTGCTTCAAACACGTCGTTGGCAGTATGGTGCAGATCAAAATACCGTTGCGGGTCTGGTACAAGCCCGGCAGCGGGTACGCCTTGCTTGTGCAATGGCGAAATATCAGCACCGCCATGCTGCTGCGCAAAGTCATACACACCGTAAGGCAAAAACAGGTTACGATAGGAGGTTATCTGCTCTCTTTCATATTCACCCATATCCAGGGCGATACCTCGCGGAGAAAAGCCGCCGGCATCTGTTTCTATGGCCAGTATATGTTTTTCATTTTTTGCCTTCGCAGAATCGGCATAGGCAAGCCCGCCCTTTAACCCGTTTTCTTCATTCATGAAAAGAACGGCACGTACCGTGCGTTTTGGCCTGATGCCAAGCGCCTTCATTGTACGGATCACTTCTATTGATTGTACACAGCCTGCACCATCGTCGTGTGCGCCTTCGCCTACATCCCACGAATCCAGGTGGCCGCCCACGAGCACAATGTGTTCGGGGTATTCAGATCCGGTGATTTCGCCAATTACATTATAAGATCTCACTGTTCCTGCCATGCGGCATTCCGACTGCATATACGCCGTCACAGTTCCCTGCTTTATTTTTTCCTCCAGCATGTCTGCGCTGGTATTGCCTATCGCCATTGCCGGTATCGGTTTTACTGTATCTGCGTAGCGCATAGAGCCTGTGTGCGGCGCATCATCCAGCCCGGTAGATACTGACCTGATAATGGTGCCTGCTGCGCCCTTAGCGGCTGCCATGTTCGGGGCGGTCCACCGGTACTTTCCACAGTCGCCATAACCTTCGAATGTATTAATGATATCTTGCCGGAAACGGTAATTAAAGAATATGATTTTGCCTTTCACCTTTTCCGCCGGCAATGCATTGAACTCATCTATGCTATTCACCATGATCAAAGGGGATGAAAGGATCTTGCCATCCGTTCCTATCGAATTGCCTATTGAAAGCACGGGTACTTCGATCGGTGTCTTATCCTTGCCGAATTGAAATTTAAGTGTTTCCTTTCCTCGTATCCAGTGTGGCACGTCAACAGCCTGCAGCCATACTTTATCTGCTCCGGCCACTGTCAAAGCTTTTTGTCCCCATTCCACCGCTTTCGCTGCAGCCGGTGTGCCGCTCAGCCTGTGACCCACTTGTTTGCACAATACCCGTAGGTTGTCATAGCAAGTACCACGAAGCATGATCTCATCCGACATTTTTTTTAGCGTAAGCGAATCATTAGCAACGACAGGGGCCGCTGACAGGGAGATCAGTAAGCACGAAAGAATTCTTTTCATTAGGTAAAAATAATAAAGTGCCGGTAGCAGCACACTCTTGTTTATACAATATTTCGCATTTTCTTTTTACATTTAACGCTGAAATCCCCCTTATGAAAAGACTAGTTACAATTTTTTCACTCATGTTCACCTCTGTACTACTTACTGAATGTACCCCTAAGAAAACCGCCACGACCGAAATGTCGCCAGAGCAAAAAGTGGCTGATGTAAAAAAGAATTTTACAGAAGCCCAAATGGAAGAAGGCAAGGTTTTGATGCAAAATAGTTGTGATAAATGCCATAAGCTGTTCGCACCTGAATCAAGGTCGGTTGAAAAATGGGAAAATGTATTACCCCGCATGTCGAACCGCGCCAAGTTGAATGACCAGCAGGCAGCTATGGTTCGGGCTTATATCCTGTCGCATGCCAAACTCAGCTAGATAACTGCATAATATTTAATAGTTAACCGGTCATTATTAAAGCTTATTGCCTTTGATAATGACCGGTATCTTGTTTATACGGATATTTGCGGAATGAAAATCGGCATTGTTTGTTATCCAACTTTTGGCGGTAGCGGTGTTTTGGCTACCGAGCTCGGCATGGCGCTATCTGAGAAAGGACACGAGATACACTTTATTGCTTACCAGCAACCGGTAAGACTGAATTTTCACCCAAATATCTATTACCACGAGGTTGCAGTGCCTCCTTATCCACTCTTTGAATACCCGCCCTACGAGACGGCTTTGTCGAGCACGATGGTAAACGTCATCATGAACAATCAACTCGATCTGCTACATGTGCACTACGCCATTCCTCACGCGTCGGCGGCTTATTTTGCCCGACAGATTCTGAAAAAAGAAGGCCGTTGTATTCCCTATATAACCACATTGCATGGTACAGATATCACCTTGGTTGGTAAGGATCCTACCTACGCACCTGTGGTAACGTTCTCTATAAATGAGTCCGATGCTATTACGGCGGTTTCTCAAAATCTTAAGGAGGAAACCTTTAAGTCATTCAAAATAGAGAAAGACATACTGGTCATTCCCAATTTCGTCGACACTAGCCGTTTCCACCAGACGGACAAGAACCACTTCAAGATGATGCTGGCACCCAACGGCGAGCGTATCCTGGCGCACGTATCAAACTTCCGTAAGGTAAAAAGAGTGGAGGACGTGATAAAGGTGTTTGAGAAAGTGCATGCAGAGATACCCTCTAAGCTGCTAATGATAGGTGATGGTCCCGAGCGGCAGCATGCGGAAGACATTGCGCGTCACCTGCCTTTTGCTCACGATATCCGCTTTATCGGTAAGCAGGAACAAATGGACGAGATATTGAGTATCACGGATATGTTCATCCTGCCTTCACAATATGAAAGTTTTGGTCTGTCTGCTCTCGAGGCTATGGCCTGCCGCGTGCCCGTCATTTCATCAAATGCAGGTGGTATCCCCGAGATCAATGTTCACGGTAAAACCGGTTTTCTCAGTAATGTGGGTGATATAGATGACATGGCGAAAAACGCCCTCCACATCCTGCGCGACGATGCTACGCTCGAACAATTCAAGGAAGCGGCGATACAGCATGCGCGCAACTTTGAAAAAGCAAGCATCATTCCGCTATACGAAACATTGTACGAAGAAGTTATTGAAGCCTACAGGCAAAAGAGCCTGCAACCTGCATAAACGGAAGGGGCCGCGATGTATACCGCGGCCCCTTCTTTATTAGTTTGAAATTTTTAGCTTACTTCTGCTGTTTGCAATGCTTCCCAATACTCGGCAGCCCGCCTTGTATGTGGAATGACGATCGTTCCTCCAACAATATTAGCCACTGCAAATATCTCATACATTTCGTCGGTAGTTATGCCCTGTTCATGGCATTTACCAAGGTGATACTTGATACAGTCGTCGCAGCGTAACACCATGCTGGCAACGAGTCCCAGCATTTCTTTGGTCTTTACCGGCAGCGCCCCTTCCGCATATGTATTGGTATCGAGGTTGAACAGCCTGTTGATGACTTTATTCTGCTTGCCAAGAATGACCTCGTTCATTTTGGCCCTATAATCGTTAAACTCTTTAACTGTGTCCTGCATTGTTTAGTTTTTCACCATTACGCCAACCGCCTCAATGCGCAGTTCCTGCTTCGGGCTGGTGATTTTGGCTATTTCAGCTTCGCTGGCGCCAGCATCTTCAGCCAGGTGACGAAGTTCGTCTACAGATACTTCTTTCCTTACAGCCTTCCCGATTACAATAGCCGCACGGCCACTCAGGTCTTTTGGCACCAGGAATGCGTGGTCTTTGAACTTTACGAACACATCCTCACCTTCTGAATTTTTCAGTTTCATCCAGCAACCTTCAGCCTGGCATACTTCTGAGATACGGCCTTCCAGTTTTATGTTGGGAAGCTCATTCTTACCGGTCATTTCTTTGTTGAGCGAGCGCATAGTATGCACGTTCTCGATCTTGAATTCCTGGCCGTATTTGGTCCAGCCTTCTTGTGCAAATGTTGTGTTGACGCCGGCAAACAGGGCTACAGCGGCGATCAAAAGTAGTTTTTTCATTAGGTGTGGTATTTACTCAAAAATACAAACCTTTTTCGAGGAATTCGCCTACATAGTCGTTAATACCGGCCTCCAGCGAATGAAAGGGTTTTTCATAACCCGCTGCGCGCAATTTGGTCATATCAGCTTCGGTGAAATATTGATATTTATCGCGGATGTCCTCGGGGGTGTCGATGTATTCTATTTGCGGCGGCAGCCCCAGGGTGTCAAAAATTGCCAACACCAGCGCCTTGAAGGTTTCTGCCTTCCCCGTGCCGGTGTTATAAAGGCCGCTGACTGGCTGATTTTGCATTAACCATACACAAATAGCTGCCACATCTGCCACGTAGATAAAATCCCGCATCTGCTCGCCATCCCTGTACTCGGCGTTGTGCGAACGGAACAATTTCACATGGCCAGTTTGCTTTATTTGATGGTAGGCGTGGAAAATAACCGAAGCCATCCTGCTCTTATGGTACTCGTTTGGGCCATACACGTTAAAGAACTTAAGTCCTGCCCAAAAAGGTGGCGTTTGTTCCCGGGAAAGTGCCCAGATGTCGAATTCATTTTTTGAACGGCCATACGGATTCAGCGGACTCAGCGTCGTTACGATGTCGTGGCTATCGGTATATCCAAACTCGCCGTTGCCGTAAGTGGCGGCCGATGATGCGTATACCAGGGGGATATTTTTTGAAGTACAAAGTGCCCAAACCTGTTGCGAATACTCAAGGTTTAGCGACTTATGCACCTCGTAATTCATTTCAGTCGTATCCGTCCGCGCTCCCAGGTGAAATATGCACTGGAGTTCGTTATTCACCGCCCACTCAAAAAATAGGTCGCGGTTTACCAGCTCAAGGTATTTTTTTCCTTCGAGATTGCGGTTCTTCTGCTGATTGGAAAAATCATCTACCAATACCAGGTTTTCAAAACCCAGCCGGTTGAGATGACTAACGAGATAGCTGCCAATAAAACCGGCTGCGCCGGTTATGGCTATAGTATCCGTCGTGCGCATTAGGTCAGAGTATTAATGGCCTCCTGTGTGATGGGTGGTATCACCAACAGCACTGTGAGCTTCTGTAGTATGACCTGCCGCAGGTGTCGCTTCTGACTCCATAGAATGAGTAGTGCCGTCATGTGCAGGCGCTGCATGCTCTGTAGCATGCTCAGTACCGTGCCCGCCCTCGTCGTCATGGCCCATTATTCTAACAAAGTTAACCGCAGCTATGAAAAGGCCGGCCAGTATCACTACAAAAAAGAAGGCCGAGGCGAATGACGTTGTTGATTGCGTCCTATCCGAAACTTCGTGATGACCGTGTGTATCGTGATGTGTATCGTGTGCCATGTATCTGTTATACGTTTTTATTGACAAACGCAAATGTAATAGTTTACACCGATTTCCCTAAACCTTTCCCTAAGAATGTCATTTTGAGCAAAATAGCTCAGTTGACGTACCCTACTGGCTAATGTAGACGTCCTGTTTTCGGAAGGTCATTGACAAAAATTGTTTTGCTATCTTCATACCAATGCAGGAAATACTCGACAAGATCATTGCGTATACCGATGAGGCCCATAATGAGCAAATGCGCAAATACACTCCCGAGCGCTATATTGTTCATCCGGTAAGGGTAATGAACACTTGTCGCGAATATACAAATGACATGACCGTGCATGCTGCGGCCATTCTGCACGATGTATTAGAAGATACCCCCGTAACGCCTAATGAACTTCTTGAATTTCTGACGACGCTGATGAGCCGCGCTGAGGCCGAGCGCACCCTGGCGCTGGTAGTAGAGCTGACAGATGTTTATGTCAAAGACAAATATCCTAAATGGAACCGGCGCAAACGCAAAGCAAAAGAGCAGGATCGTATGTCGGCTACGAGTGCAGATGCCCAAACGATCAAGTATGCAGATATTATGGACAACTGCGCTGAGATAGTGAACCACGATGCCGATTTTGCCCCCCTGTTCCTGCACGAATGCAAAGCGCTGATGCAACGCATGAACCGTGGTAACCGTGAGCTATATGACCGTGCTTTGGCGGTAGTGGAAAAAGGACTGGCACTGATAAAGCCCCGCGATCGTCAATAGATCACATCGCCTGCGTCATTCATCCTCAGCAGGAAGATATTTGGTTCTCCTTTTTTCTCCCCATAGCTTTTGGTATTCCCGACTAGTATGAGGCCAGTATTGTCGGCCACGATACTGCAAGCCCTGTCCTCATTTTCGCCGCCTATTTTTTTCAACCACAGCTTATTGCCCGAGGGGTTCAACTTAACCACGAGGATATCTGCCGACTCTATCGACATTCCATCCTGTATCGATCCTGCAACGATCATACTGGCGTCGGAATTCACGTGTAAAGCAGATGCCTGCAGATGGTTACCTGCTTCCATAATTTCCTGTTCCCACAATTTTTTGCCGGTTCCATCAAACTTTGACACTATTAAGGCGCCGTAGCCGCCTGAGTTGCCTGCACTAAGAGTGATGACCTCGCCGTTAGGTAGCAGATGCGAGTTTATGCCTATTGTAGCTTCCATAGCAGGAGGAGTTCTTTCCCATAGTTGATCTCCGGTTGCAGTCGCCTTAAGCAGGTAGATGCCCTGGGCAAAACCGGTTGATATCAAGGAGCCGGTCATCACAATTTCATTACCCCCCGATATGGCAACGTTGTTGCAGGAAGCGGCACGTTCAAAGGTCTTTTCCCATATAAGTCCACCGTCGCTTTTAATCCTGGCTAAATAGGCTTTCCCATTGCTTTTCATCGTGTCTGTATAAGCCGTTCCGGACAAGATAATATCACCATCAGTTGTTATTGCCAATTGGCGAGCTATAGTGTTGGAACTGCCGTAGTAGTTTTTCCACCGTCGCTGCCCGGTGGAGTTCAACAAAATGACAAAACTGCTGTTGTGATTACCTCCTGCCACAGCAAAGGTGGATCCGGGTAATTCGGACAAGGATGTTAATTCTGCACCTGGTTCAACAAAAAAACTCCTTTGCCATACGACACTTCCCTTGACGGTAACTTTCGTTACTTGCATCTTGCTGCCGTTCATACTACAGATAAGGATATTATTGTCGCTTGTTCTGATGGCAGTATTACCACCGAAGGCCAGATATCCGGGCAGGGTATAAAATCCCGACTCGTATACTGTCTGAACTATATTGGCATTAATATCGGCTTTCCTGCACGATGTAACCAACGATAAACAGGCTGCAAGCACCAATAGTTTCCTCATGTAAATCCGGATAATGAACGGATATAAATATAAGGCATTGTAGATCAAACTGCAATGCCGGCTTATCGCCCTTTTATCTTGCAATAAATGGCGGTGTCACGGAATTTCCCGCGGAAATGATAGTTCTCTTTAAAATGAGCTTCCTTTTGAAAGCCATGCTTTTCCAATAGGCCGATGGACGCATGATTGCTGGGATTAACATGCCCTTCAACGCTGTGCAGGTTCATTTCATTAAAGCCAAAATGCATTACTGCTGTCATGGCTTCGTTCAGGTATCCTTTTCGCCAATGGTCGGGGTGTAGCATGTAGCCGATCTCAGCCCGGTGGTGCATTTTGTCTACCCTCCAGAATCCGATCAGGCCCATTAGCGACGTATTGTCCGGGCGCGATATTACCCAGTTGATGGCATTATTGTACGTATAGTCGTTTTGTATCCGCTCTATCATTTGTGCGACCTCATTACGGGTCTGCTTTTCCTTATCCAGGTGGAATATCGCGTCATCGTTGGTACGCAGGACGAAAAGCGCATCCAGGTCGGCCACGTCTATGGCGCGCAACAGGAGTCGCTCGGTTTCTATAACGGGAAAGGGATTGAGTCGGAGTTCGAGCATAGGGTTCTAAAGATACCAGATCAAATATACATAACGAGTAGGTTTAATGGATAAGCGCAATGGTTTACTTCGCGCGATACCTTATTCAACTGTAACCATCTTTTCCTGCAGTACGCGCTCGCCCTGTTTCAGCCTAATGTAGTACTTACCCGGCGGTACATTCCCCGATTCAAATTGTACTGTAAACCGGTGTCCGGCCCTGCCAAACGAACGGTCGGCAAACACTTGCTGTATCATTGCGTCCTTTTCGTCAAAAACACCCAACGTGAGCTTTGCAGGCTCTTCCAGTACTTGTTCGAATTTTGCATAGATATTTAGCGCTTTGGGCTGATATACAGGTTGTCCGGCCTGTTCGTTGATGCGTGTGCCGACAAAATATTCCGGCTTTTGTTTTCCTGTTATTGATGCCAGGTAGTCAACCAGTTTTCCGGCCTGCATATCACGTGCAGGGTCGTATACTTCCGCAAGCGCGTGGTTATTGGTTACCACCCATACCGCTTTCTGGCCCAGCTCATCAAACAGAACATTCTTCTTGATATATTGCAGTAGTTTTACAAGGGTGTCGCTTGCCATGCGCGAATAGGAATAGGCGATATCTTTTTCGGGAGCATCCTTATCGGCATTTGCGCAAAAGGTCTGCAAGTCAAGCTGCCCGTCTTTAAATGGTTGTAACGTGATCATTTCATCTCCGGCACAAACCAGCGGTTGCATAGTTGCGTCAGCGGGTGCAAATATTACTCCCTGGTTGATCTTCAATTGTATGGTGGAACCGCTTTTGTTCAGCAGCTTCACATGCAGGCCGCGCGCCTTGTAACTTTGACCGGTGGCAACGGCCTCCGCCTGAATCATGTGCACTTTTATAGCCTCGCTAAGGTCCATTTTTACAACATTGGCAAAAGTGTCCGATACTGCTGTAAGAGACAGTAATAGAAGGAGGAGTTTTTTCATACGGATAAACTAAAGTTAACTATAGTGTTCTTAAACTTTCCCTAAAGCTCGTCAATGCCGCTCAGCAGATTGGGGAACCTTTATATTTCCTGCCATCATTATATTTTTTTTGCTTTCTAAGCCTCAGTCACATGCATCGAAAATAGCTTTGCAGGTACAATTTTTTTGCATATCGGGCATACCAAAATTACTGCTATGAAATTGAATCTATTCCTTGTGGGATTATTGCTGGTAGCTATCCCAACCATGAGCAACGCACAAAACAGTCAGAAAACTAAGATAAAAACTAAAGACGACGGCACCGTCAAGATAAAGACGGAAGATTCAAAAACAAAGCAAAAAGGAATGCCTCCTTCCTGGGCTGAAGCACATGGTTACCTCAATAACACACACGTTTATTTTCCCGATTACTATGTGTTTTATGATCCCGCCCGCGGTTACAGCTACTGGGATGGCACTGCATGGACCACCTCGACAACTGTTCCTGCTTTTATATCAACCGTGGACCTGAATACGGCGCGAATGGAACTGCTCCATAATGCCCGCCTCGAGGAACATCCTGAATTGAAATACGATATATACATGCGGCAATATCCCGCTGAACCTGTTACCGGAATCACGGTGACTGTGCCACCAATGAGATGAGCGGATGAAGTGTAGTGATGGTGAGGCGGAACTTCTGTTCCGCCTTTGTTGTTTACCATATGGCTTAGCCGGTTTTCATAAAACCTTCACCCAATATCGACATCTAACTATCTATTCGCTCAAATGAATAAATTTGAGGAACAACTTATGGCTATGGCAAAGACAAAAACCACCTGGACGGGCGAAAGCGTTGAAGATTTTATTAACGCACTACCGGACGAGAGAAAACGGGCAGACAGCTTTCGCATACTTGATATGATGGAGCAGGCGAGCGGTCATAAAGCGGAAATGTGGGGGCCTACGATCATTGGTTTTGACAGGTACCACTATAAATACGACAGTGGTCACGAAGGCGATGCGCCGCGGGTGGCGTTCTCTCCCCGCAAAGATGCCATAACGCTCTACCTGTTGCCCGCAGAAGGAAAACGGGAAGAAATGCTGGCAAGGCTAGGCAAGCATAAATCGAGTAAGGGT
The DNA here is from genome assembly GCA_021156265.1 of Flavipsychrobacter sp. Lineage (GTDB taxonomy): Bacteria > Bacteroidota > Bacteroidia > Chitinophagales > Chitinophagaceae > Polluticoccus. Next base: position 7,133 of record JAJNBR010000021.1, on the reverse strand, counting down.
TGTGTATATATCAAGCGCCTGGAAGATATAGACGAAAAGGTGCTGAAGGAGATGATCCAAGCTAGTTTAAAGTATCTAAAGGACCTCTATCCCGCTGAGTAGTTCAGGGTCTTCGGTCACATCAGCTTTAAACTTCTTTTCCCATTTGGCCGGTTCGATAGCAGTTTCTTCGGTCTCGTCATCATAATAGATCCAGCGGTTGCAGGCTGCCGATAATTGTTTGAGGCGGTCAACGTCCCCCTGGGATATCACGTCGTTGCCGAATGTGCAAGGGCCATTTTGTACAGCATTCCACAATACATATTCCAGGTTGCCCATCCAGCCGGAGCTGTAGCAGCGGTCGGATATACTGCTCATCAATTTGGCCAGCTCCTGCTCGCCGGGGGTGAGATCTTCAAGCATGGGTCATTTTTTTACACGACCAATATACGAAAAATGACGTCATGCGAACTTTTTGTTATAGTACGATTTTAGGTTTTCTCTTCAATATCAGTGCACTGATCAAAGCGACAATTGTTCCGATAGGGAGTACTTCCATGTAGGAGACGAAAATGACAAACAACGGGTTTTTATACATTTCCTTGAAGTTCGCCATGTCCGCTGCTTTTTTCTCCAGTTCGGCTGTCGACGCACCTTTTTCACGGGCCATGTAAATAACATGCTCAATGTACTTGTCGATGAAATCCGGTATGAACTGATAAATTAATATTAGCCCTCCGACCACGTACATAGTTGATGCCAGCAGGGCCATAAGAAAACCGGTTTTGAACGCTTTCCCAAAACTGATGAAACCATCCAGGTATTTATCGCGGTAGTTTTTTATGCCGACGAACATCAGCGCAAAAACGGCGATCATGGCAGCATAGCCAATTATATCATTCGATTTGAAGTAGGGGTTATTATAACACCGCAGGCACATGTACACCATGTTGCCAGTAAGGATCAGGCCCAGGATAATTCCGAAGACAATTACGTTTCTTTTCATGTGTTTTTGTTTTGCTGGCGAATATCACCTGTCGGTGGGGAAACCCGTTCATACTTTTGGGTGATTTTTAGCCAAAGTGTCGTTTTTCACCTGTTCGGATGAGGAAGAAAGCAAACCAAGCTTTTTCGCTTTGTCAATAGCTTGCGTGCGCCGGTTCGCTCCAAGTTTGACAAACAGGTTCGAGAGGTGTGTTTTCACCGTGTTTTCCGACACAAATAAGGCGGCAGCCATTTCTTTGTTGCTCAGTCCTTTTGCCAGGGCTTCGAGTACGTCCATTTCGCGACGGCTTAGTTCGGGAGCCACCGCGCGGACTGTGTTCTCAGCCGTTATAACCGTTTTTACTTTCGGCCGGGCTAGCTTTAGCGCTAGCCATATCCCGACCAGAGTGAACAACAGCGCTATGCATATGGTATAGAACTCAAGGGCATGATCAATAATGACAAATCTGAATTCCAGCCATTTGAGCACAAACAACACTGTCGCCAGCGAAACCGCATAAATGAGGCCGTGTTTATGCCGCGCTGTAAATTTCACCGGTCTGGTTATAGCCATATTCAAAAATAGCGATTTTACTAAAATTAGTATATCTATTTATGTTCATTTTGTAGTATATTTGTATTTATATCGGACTGGGGAAGGGACTGTAAATGCTAATAATCCGATGAAAAAATCTTGCAACGCTCTCCTTATTTTTAAAAATAGGGGTCGATGAGCGTCTCGAAAGCCAAAAACTATCCACAAATCGGCAACAAACGACAACAAAATGGCTGGATTTGACAGTTGTTCTGAAGAAAATCTACAAAAATCTACAACGAATGTGAGATTGTTTAACGTGTCGCTCCTTGTCCCCCGCTAACCACCAACTAATCAATTAACCGGCTTATCTTAGCGGCCATGCAAAAAATACTGGTAGCCAACAGGGGAGAAATAGCTATGCGTGTGATGCGCACGGCAAAGGATATGGGTATCAAGACCGTAGCTGTGTTTTCAGAAGCCGACAGGAATATGCCTTTCGTTCGCTATGCCGACGAGGCGGTATGTATAGGTCCTGCCCTGTCTGCTCAGTCTTATCTGCGCGGCGAGAAGATAATAGAAGTGGCCAAACAAACCGGTGCAGATGCCATCCACCCCGGCTATGGCTTTCTAAGTGAAAATGCAGCATTTTCCAAAGCCGTTTCAGACGCAGGGCTGATCTTTATCGGTCCTTCAGGTTACTCTATCGAGATGATGGGTAGCAAAATAGCCGCTAAGCAGGCAGCTAAAAAGTTCAATGTGCCGATGGTGCCGGGTACAGAAGACCCGGTAACCGATGTAGCAGAAGCTATAGCAATTGCTAAACGCATCGGTTTCCCGATCCTCATCAAGGCATCTGCCGGCGGCGGCGGTAAAGGCATGCGCGTGGTAAATAACGAAGGCGAACTGGAACAGCAGATGCAGATGGCTAAAAGTGAAGCGCTTAGCGCCTTCGGTGATGACGCGGTATTCATAGAAAAATATGTGGGTGCCCCGAGGCATATAGAGATACAGCTCATAGGTGACCAGCATGGCAATTATGCCTACCTGTTTGAGCGGGAATGCTCGATACAGCGCCGTCACCAGAAGCTGATAGAGGAGGCGCCTTCCAGCTGCCTGACACCTGATATCCGAAAGGCGATGGGTGAATGCGCAGTTGCGGTTGCGCGTTCTTGCAACTATTATGGCGCAGGTACTGTTGAATTCCTGGTGGATGAAAACCTGAATTTCTATTTCCTCGAGATGAATACCCGCCTGCAGGTGGAGCACTGCGTAACGGAAATGATAACTGGCATCGACCTGGTGAAAGAGCAGATAAACGTGGCTCGTGGCAACAAACTTTCATTTACGCAGGAGGACCTGAAGATCAACGGCCACTCTATCGAACTACGTGTTTGTGCAGAAGACCCTATGAATAATTTTCTGCCTGATACCGGTAAGCTTTCCATGTACCAGCCTCCCAAAGGTCCCGGTGTACGTGTGGACGATGGCTATGAGCAAGGCCAGGATATCCCCATATTCTACGATCCAATGATCGCCAAGCTGGTGGTGCACGGTAACACCCGGGATGAAGCCATCGAACGCCTGTGCCGTGCTATCGATGAATATCACATTCAAGGCATCCAGACCACACTTGGTTTTGGTAAATGGGCGGTACAGACCGAGCCGTTCAGATCCGGCAATTTCGATACTAAGTTTATTGAAAAATACTTTACCCCCGAATTGTTGCTGAAGGAAGATCAGGAAGCAGAAGAAGTAGCCGCATTGTTGGCAGCAACTATCTGGCAGCAGGAGCGCAAACCGAACAGTGCAATTAGTTCCACAAACGGCACAGCTACTGGCTGGAAGATGCGCCGTCGATAAATTTTGTAAGTGTAAAGCTGTCAGAGTCTTACGAAGTTCTTTGTATATGAAAAATAGCTAGTCGACCTTTGGTAACATAATTGCATCTCATGTGTACCAAAGTAACTGGTTATGAAACTAAAAATATGGAGTCTATTGTTGATGTTGGGTATGTGTCTGGGGGTGATGGACGATGCATATGGGCAATCGCGCAGGGCGCGGATGAAGGCCAAATGGAAGAAGACCTTTGGCACACCGCGGAATCCGAAACCGCCTCCGGTACCTAAAGGTTTTCCTCAACCTCCTGCACCACCCAAGGCACCAGTGCCACCGCGTAAAGCACCGCCACCACCCGTGCCTGCAAAACCGCCGACACCGCCTAAGCCACCGGCTCCTCCAACGCCACGTTAGGCAGATAGCATTAAAAAAGAGCAGTGGTCAACTGCTCTTTTTCTTATTGTTCGATGGCTTTTGCGAGCTCTTTACTTTCTGGTTTGGTCTTCGAGTAGTACACGCCTATCAACTCGCCTTTTTCATTGACCAGGTATTTCTGGAAGTTCCAGCGGACGCTGCTGTTCTCAAAGCCGTTGTCCTCTTTGCGCATCAGCCAGCGGTATATAGGTGCGGTATCGTCGCCTTTCACGGATATCTTGGCTGCCATTGGGAAAGTGACCCCATAGTTTTTTTTGCAGAAACCGGCGATCTCCTGGTTAGACCCCGGTTCCTGGCTGCCAAAGTCGTTGGTAGGAAAGCCAATGATCACCAGCTTTCCTTTGTACTTTTCAGAAAGCTTTTGCAGGCCCTCGTATTGAGGAGTATAACCGCACTCTGAAGCAGTATTGACGATCAGTATCTTTTTGCCTTTGAACGCGGAAAAATCGATAGTACCGCCTTCCAGGGCTTCCACTTTAAAATCGTAGATGCTTTTAGATGGTTGGTTGTTGTCAGGGCCAGGAAGAAAGAACAGGAACTTGAAGAACAGCAGAACTGATAATAGCATAAATGTATCTGTTAAACCTATAAATTGAATACAAACCTAGCGATTTTATTACAACCCGAGTGTGTAAACCCTGTCTGAAATGTTATTTTTGACCCCGATGAAATCCATCTCTTTCCGCTTTTTTTTAATTCTAATTCTGTCAGGGTTTGTAGCAGGCTGCGCCAACGTGGTGCCGCCCAGCGGGGGCAAGAAGGACATAACGCCGCCCAGCCTGGTGACCGTATCACCGGCTGACTCACAGCTAAATACCCGTGTTACCCGGATAGAGATGCGCTTTAATGAGTTCATTACCCTGAATAGTCCTTCGACCGAACTGCAAGTCTCACCCTTATTAAAGTTACCTATCAGCGTTACTAATATAGGACGACGGGTGATCGTTGAGATACCTGACTCGCTGCTGAACGACAATACAACTTACAGGCTGGCCTTTGGCAAGGCCATTAGCGATCTTCACGAGGGTAATGTCTTGGCTAATTACAGCTATACTTTTAGCACCGCAGATTATTTCGATTCGTTGAACCTGAATGGTATTGTATTAAACGCTGCTACCGGGCTCCCTGATAGTGGTGGTGTAGTGATGTTGTATGAGGCTGGTAATTCGGATAGTGCAGTTGTTAGAGAGAAACCGATTTATATAACACCGGTGCAGGGGGGAGGCTTCTTTTCTTTCAAGGGATTACCCAACCGTAGTTTCCGCATCTATGCCTTGCGTGATGGCAATGGCAACCTGGTGTACGATGGGGGAGATGAAACCATAGCATTTCTTGATAGCCTGGTTACCCCGGTCGATTCTTCTTTATCTCCAATTGTGCTGAAACGATTTAAAGAAAATATTATAGACACGGTTGGGGCAGACAGTGTAGTTGCTGCCACAACAGGTAAAAGAGGGGCGCGCGTTGCACGGAATGCCGAGCGTGACGGCTTTTTATACAGTGTTGCGGTTGACACCAGTGATGTTCGCAAACGCACTTTTGATATCACCAGGCCGTTATTCATAACCTTTAACAGGGCCGTGGATAGCATTGCCAGAGAACGCGTCACACTTACTTATGATAGTTCTGAAATTGTCGTTGAATCAGATTTTTCCCTCGATTTCGATACCGTTCGCGAAGAACTGGTCCTTCTAAACACCAGTTGGAAAGAGAATACAGTATATACATTGCGACTGTTAAAAGGCTTCGCAAAGGACTCGGCTATGACCGATGCAATGCCATCCAGGTATACCTTCAAAACAAAGAACGACGATGACTATGCAAAGCTGCATATTCACCTGCCTTCAAAATACCGCAGCACAAAATATGTGCTGATGGTGAACAATGAAACAGACACAGTGTATCAAAAACCAGTAAAAGATACAATGGTGCACTTGTTGCGGTTACAGCCGGGCAGCTATAAAATGCGAATTATCGTAGATGCGAATGGCAATGGTTTCTGGGATACGGGTGACCTGCTTCAAAAAATACAGCCGGAGGAGATCATTCCCTATAAAGAAGCACTTCAGTTGCGTGCCGGGTGGGACAATACCATAGATTTTGAACCTCCGCAACCTGCGCAACGCCAGGGAGCGAGAAATGCGAACTCGGGCAAATCCTCACCCCCTACGCGGGATAAACCATAGCGCCGTTTACTATATATTTATACGTTTTTATAAGAATATTGTCTATGAAATATTTACTGCTTCCATTTTTACTCGTTTCAACCTATTGTCAGGCGCAGGATAAAATGACGCCTGAGCTATTATGGAGCCTTAAGCGTGTCAGTGGGATTAATGTCAGTGATGATGGGAAAACGCTCTACTATTCTTCACGCCAGATAGATTGGAAAACTGAAAAGTCGACAAGTAAGCAATACGCGCTTGACCTGCAAACCGGCAATCAGAAGGAATGGAGTCTTTCTGGTGGTAAAAGCTATTTCCAGCGCGACAAAGAAACTATTTACGCGACTGCGGAGAATAATATCTACCGCAGCACCGATAACGGTCTGAACTGGACACAGGTGTTCAACGGCCTGAGAGATGCTGACAATATCCGTGTTTCACCCAATGGTAAGTATGTGGCCTTCTCACGTGAAGTGCTGATCAAACCAATGATGGGTACTGATATTTACAATGATCTGCCCAAGACCACAGCGCAGGTTTATACGGATCTTAACTATCGGCACTGGGATACGTGGGAAGACGGCAAGTTTCAACACGTGTTTATATTCAATACCAAAGACGGCTCTGTAAAAGACATTATGCTGAACGAGCCTTACGATACGCCGCAGAAGCCATTTGGCGGGGTGGAAGACTTCGTGTGGTCGCCTGACAGCAAAGGCCTGCTGTACGTCTGTAAAAAGAAATTTGGAAAAGAGTATGCGCAAAGCACTAATACCGATCTGTATTACTACAATCTTGAAAACGGCACTACCACCAACTGGACAGTGAATATGGAGGGTTACGATACGCAACCCCAGTTTAGCCCCGATGGCAAACGCATTGCATGGACCAGCATGAGGCGCGAGGGCTTTGAAGCAGACAAGAACGACATATTCGTGATGGACCTTGCCAAGGAGAATGGTTACAAGGTAAACCTGACCGGCAGCTGGGATGGTACTGTAGAAAGTTTTGCCTGGGATAAATCAGGTACTGCTATTTATTTCGTGGCACCTTGGAAGGGGACTGAGCAGCTTTTTGAAGTGAAACTTCCGGCGAACCGTTTAGGTAAAATGTCGCCGGTGATACGCCAGGTGACCGATGGTAAGTTCAATATAACAGGTATCGTCGGCCAGGCATCTAACAAGGAGTGGATAGTA
>JAJNBR010000233.1:5097-9588 GCA_021156265.1 Flavipsychrobacter sp. | reverse complement strand
AATGGCGAACCTCAGCCAATAGGTGTATACATCTATACAATAGAAGCTGAATCGTTCACAGGTCGTAAGATCAACAGGCAAGGTAACGTAACACTGATCCGATAGGCAAACGCTCGCTCACAAAACAAAAAAGAGTTGAAAATGCTCACATCAATAAAAAGATCCTTTCGCGTACTCATGCTGACTTTTATGTTCAGCATGGGTATGCTTAACGTCAATGCCTCGCACTTTGCAGCAGCCGATATTATTGTCGATTGGATAGGTACAGAAAATAACGACCTGACGTATAAGATAACTTTGATCGTTTACAAAGCATGCGAAGGGACTAACTCTTTCCAGTCCGATCTATATCCTACAGAGCCGATCCGTATAAGGTCGGTTAATGGCAGTTTTGACCTGACCTGGACTGTATCCGATAGTCCTGAAGATACGCTGGACCAACTTTGCGACAACTTTAAGGCGAAAAATCTTTGCCGGGAACCCTTCACAAATCCAGGTCCTAACTGGCCAGGTTTTGTAAGAAGGACTTATGACACTACTATTACCCTTCCGAGCAGGCAAACAGACTGGATATTTTCCTGGACGGATGGAACAAGGAACTCACTGATCAAAAACTTAGTAGGTCCGGGTGGCCAGAATATATATGTTGAAGCGGGAATCAATAACGTTTTTGCTGCAGGGCCGATAGCATTTGCCCCGCCATATACTTTGCAAAATCCAGTTGCATCCACGGCGGGAAATCCATATAGTGTAAATGCACAGACCGGTACCGCAACATTTACACCTACAATAACGGGACTTTTTGTATTAGCATTCCGTTGCAATGAATACCAGAAGGGCACAGGTATCCCAACGGGACACGTGTTCAGGGATGTACAACTTTCCATATTGGACTGTGCAGCGAATCCTCCTGATATAGATTCAATACCGCTAAATCTTACCGGTGGTGCAAATATCTCGACTTCAGTGCAGGGTAATACAGTTGTTACCTGTCCCGGTAGTGAGTTGAAGTTCGATATTAACGCCAGCTCCAAATCTACCAGCAACAAGGTGATCATGGAGTCGAACAATAGTGTTACTATTCCGGCATCCACATTTACTGTTATTAATAACGGTTCATCAAAGGCGACCGGTACATTTATCTGGACGCCTACTCCTAATGATATAGGCGACCATACCCTGATCATTACTGCAAAAGACTCTACCTGTAATAATACACAACCGATAGTTTTGAAAAACTACCGTGTAATACTTATTAAGGTAGTGAAAGGCATAGATGCGGGTCCCGATGTGACGATTTGCGCAGCTGACACTACTCAATTGTACGCAAGAGGCGGTGAAGGACTGATCTTGCAGTGGACTCCCAACGAGTTCATGAACGATCCGACAAGCATACAGCCTAAGGTTGCACCAACTAAAACTACCGAATATTCTGTTTATGCTCCGCAACTGGGTGCCGGTTGTAAAAACCGCGATGAAGTGCTCGTTATTATGGATACATCTAACAAAGTGGTTGTATTCCCCGATAACCCGATCATTCTCTGCCGCCCGGATTACCTGCAACTAGAGGCGAAAACCTTTGGTGGTCCGCCATTGTCCAACATGGTATGTGGTACCGGTAATGCGATAAGCTCGACGCCACTTGGTACAGTGAATATCAGCAGTTTGATAGCCGGAGATTTTGACAGTATAGGTGGTACCACTATCTACATGCCAAACGATGCCCGTTCGGTGAAACAACAGTTCCTGGTCAGGAAAGCTGAAATGTGGGCATCTGGTTTCAGGTCGGCCACTATCAGGAGCATTGGCTTCGAAACACCTAAATCGCCCGATCCTACTTACGAGTACAGTAACTTCAAGATATCTGTAAAGTGTACTAATCTTACGTCGCTTGTAGCAAGCAAAGGCTTCGAAACGGGTCTGACCCAGGTGTATACTGCACCGGGCGGGGTCACTATGCCAATTGGCATGAACCAGTTTACATTGGATGAACCATATAACTGGGATACAACGCAGAACCTGATCATCGAGATATGCTATAGTGAGAACGCCACAGCCAATGCATCGGGCAGCAGCCCTGTAGTGAAGTTTGTAGCAACAAACTATCCTGCTACCCTCCTGCTGAAGAGCGCGGGCACAGCGACAAACGTTTGCGCGGCTACTACATCAACTTCTATAGGTACGTTCTTCAGCCGTCCGTTGTTCACATTTACTTACAACGAAGCGGTTCCGCAGCCGTTCCCATTCGTCTGGTCTCCATCAACGTTCCTTTCTGATTCTACGATCAGGCAGCCGTTGGCTTATGTGCCCGCAAGCACTAAGTATATCGTTACCAGTCATGGCCGTAGTGGTTGTTCAATGATCGATACTGCCGATATCTATATACCGCAGCATAACTACACAGTGATGCCTGCTGATACAGCGATCTGCTTTAACGAAAGTTCTCCAATGCGTACTACAGGCGGAGGCTTCACGTTCAAATGGTATAAGATCAACGACAAAGGCGAATACGAGATACTGTCTAACACAAAAGAAAGCACCTGCTGGGATTGCGCTAACCCGGTGCTGAGACCAATGAAGACAACTATCTATAAGATAGCAGTTTACGACAGCGTTTGGTGCATAGATACATTAACAGCCAAAATAACTGTAAAACCACTGCCTGATATCAAGATACTGACCCGCGATACATTTGTTAAGTACGGTCAAAGCCTGCAACTGATGGCAAGCGGTGCCCGCATCTACAACTGGAGCCCTGTAGGTTCTCTGAACAATGCGAACACTTCGTACCCGATAGCTACGCCAACTGAGCGCACCGAATATATCGCAGGTGGTATAGGTGCTAACGGCTGCCGCGCGTTCGATACGGTGAAAGTGGATATCGACTTCCGCGACAACCTGTTCGTTCCATCAGGCTTCAGCCCGAACAACGATGGTAAGAATGACGTGTTCAAAGTAGCCAACCTGACTTTCCAGAGAGTGATCGAGTTCAGGGTGTTCAATCGCTGGGGCCAGGAAGTATTCATGGCCAACGACAACCGCGGCTGGGATGGTGCCTGGAAAGGCGAGCCCCAGGATATGGATACTTACACCTACAATATCAAAGTCGGCTTCCCTGATGGTTATATTGAAACTTATCGGGGTAATACGACGCTAATACGATAAATTTAATTTTATTTTAATCTTATAAAATCCCGGCTTTTTGCCGGGATTTTTGTTCAATTAAGTATTGTTAGGATTTAGAAAACTGAAATTTTCCAACTATATTTGGAACTATACTGTCTATAATTACAATTGCTTTAACAAAAAGGGCTGTTTACTTGTTGAAAAAATTTATTCATTCTATGAAATTCACCCACAAATCCCTGACTCGGGCTTTCGCGGCAGTTTTATTACTGTTTTTTGCCTTAAATGTCAAAACAGCGCAGGCTTCGCACTTTGCTGCCGCTGACATTTCTATCCAATATGCGGGTACCGGCCCTGGAGATCTTACTTATCGCGTAGTGGTGGATCTTTATTATTCATGTAATGCCGGTAATAGTCCTCAAGGTGGTGCAGGCGTTGTCTATTATTTCTCTGCAAGTGCGGGACACGCACCTTATGTAAATAATTCACAAAGGCAGGTACAAATGGCCTGGGATCAAAGTGCTGAAGACATAGATCAGCTATGTCCCGGTGCCAAAAGCCAGAGTAAATGCAGTGAGCCATTTGTTAGCACAAACCCATATCCTGGTTTTAAACATACTGTAAGTATCGGTACGGTGACGCTGGCCTCGCAGCAAGCTGACTGGGTGTTTTACTGGTCATCGTGCTGCCGTGACGGTGGTATTAAAAATATCTCACAGCCAAATGCTACAGGCTGCAATCCGCAAGGCAATATCTTTATCGATGCCAGGCTTGATAACCTTTACAGGTATGATAACTCAACGCCCGTTTTTACGGCCATGCCGCTGCCATATTTATGCGAAAACGTTCCGGCAGACTATTTGAATACCCCAATCGATGCTTTTGGTGACTCTTTGGTAACTGAAAGCGTTATTCCACGCGATGGCCCGACACTTTTTTATAACTATTGTGTAGGTTATTCGTTTACTAATCCATTGGCTTCTACGTCCGGCTATGCAGTAGACCCTGCTACCGGCACAGCTACATTTACACCCAGCGCCCAAGGTCAGTATGTTCTAACCTATCGTTGTACAAAATACGACCGCAAAACAAAACAACCGATTGGCTATGCTCACCGTGACGTTCAGGTTTCGGTATTAAAATGTGCGGGCCAGGCTCCGGATGTGGGCGATCCGGAAAACGTGACTTTTGGCCAGCTATCTAATGACAAAAGCAAATTTACAACATGCGCGGGCAGGAAATTCGATTTCGATATCAAATCGACTACTACACTGCCTAATCGGGCATTGTATATGGAGGCAAATATTGGCAACTTTCCAGCTTCGACCTTTACTACTGTGGGGGATGGGACCAGTTCTGTGACAG
>JAJNBR010000233.1:0-5076 GCA_021156265.1 Flavipsychrobacter sp. | reverse complement strand
GGTACTTTTACCTGGGCGCCACATTTCGGAAATATCGGGCAACATATCCTGATCGTAACAACCAAAGACTCAACTTGCGATAACACATCTCCTATAGTATTTAAAAGCCATAAGGTTATTCTTCTGACTGTACTGCCTACTATAGATGCAGGTATTGATAAACCTTTCTGCCTGGAAGGTGGTAACCCTGTGGAACTGTTCGTAAAAGGTGGCGATAACTATAAGCTATACTGGACAGCTCTGGATGGCAGTAAGTCGAAAACACTTAGCTCCGATTCAGGCCAGACAGTCCATGCTTCTCCTACTGAGCCTACGTCTTACGTAGTATACACCAACGATCTTCCGTCGATATGTAAAAACAAGGACACAGTGTCGTTATATGTTGATACCACTAATAGTGTAAATATTTTCCCGGAAAACCCGATCATACTTTGCCATCCTGACTATCTTCAAATGGATGTTGAAGTTCTTGGGCCCTTGCCTGTTTTACCCCTTGTTTGCGGAACAACAGATACGGCAAAGTCGATGGAAATAAAACAATTAGAGATCAGGGGTAGCCTGGGTTCTGGCTTTGATACGCTAGGGCCGCTGTCACCGACTTTCCCAACATCGGTGAGCAGTGCGAAGCAACAGTATCTTATCAGACGAGCTGATCTGCTTGAATCGAAACTACTATATGGAACAATCAGGGGCCTGGGAATTAATGTTATCTCTTCAGATGCTGCATATGAGTACAACAACTTTAAGATATCGATCAAGTGTACTGATGAGAACAAAATGACAAACAGTTCATTCCAAAATGGGTTAACTACCGAGTATACAGCTTCCGGTGTTACACTGGCTACCGGTTTGAATTCGTTCAAATTCGACAAGCCATACAGTTGGGATACAACGAAAAACCTGTTGATAGAAATTTGCTACTCCGGTAATACGGGTACCGGATCGGTGAATCCGGTGATCAGCTTTGTACCTACGGATTATGTTTCCACTACGATATTGTCAGGTAGTACCGACATGTGTTCACAGAACAGTTCCATTGATATAAAAAGGAACTACGCGCGCCCTGAGTTTGTATTTGACTTTGCGGATAATATACCTGATACTCCGAAATACTCATACATCTGGACGCCGTCTGTATTCCTGTCGGACTCTACTATCGAGCAACCGCTGGCCTATGTGCCCAACACCACCAAGTTTTATGCAAAGAGCAGGTCTCGTAGTGGTTGTCTTGTGAAAGATTCGGCAGACGTGTATGTGCCGGTGCACAACTATACTATTGTTCCTGCCGACACGGCTATCTGCTTTAACGAAGGTGCACCACTACATGCTACAGGCGGAGGCTTTACTTACAAGTGGTATAAGATCAACGATAAAGGTGAGTACGAGATACTGTCTAACACGAAAGAAAGCAGCTGTTGGGATTGCGCTGATCCTGTGCTGAGGCCGCTGAAGACTACAATTTACAAAGCAGCGGTTTACGATAGTGTGTGGTGTATCGATACACTGACAGCTAAAGTCACGGTGATGCCACTGCCTGATATCAGGATATTGACCCGCGATACTTTTGTAAAATATGGTCAAAGTGTGCAGCTTGCTGCCAGCGGTGCCCGTATCTACAACTGGAGCCCAGTAGGTTCCCTTAATAATGCGAACACTTCTTACCCGATAGCGACACCGACCGAGCGTACTGAATATATTGCCGGTGGCATAGGCACAAACGGCTGCCGCGCATTCGATACAGTAAAAGTGGATGTTGATTACCGCGACAACCTGTTCGTACCGTCAGGCTTTAGCCCGAACAATGATGGTAGGAACGACCTGTTCAAAGTAGCTAACCTGACCTTCCAGAGGGTGATCGAGTTCAGGGTATTCAACCGTTGGGGCCAGGAAGTATTCATGGCTAATGACAACCGCGGCTGGGATGGCGCCTGGAAAGGTGAACCACAGGACATGGACAGTTATACCTACACTATTAAGGTGGGATTCCCGGACGGTTACATTGAAACCTACAGGGGAACTACCACACTTATCAGGTAATAGAAGAACAAATGCAAATAATAAAAGGCCTCCAATCGGAGGCCTTTATTTTTATTTTCGTTGTTAACCTAATCTTACCTCGATTAGGGGGGCGTTAAGCCTTGCCGCCAGCGACCTTGCACCATGTTTCATTACGATGCCATGATTGTAACGGAAAACAGGTTTAAGAAGGAATGCCAGGGCATTCATCCATTTGATATTTGTGGCTACGTGCCAGGTACAAGTCACTTCGGTTATGCCGGCATGCTCCGTGAACCGCCAGGCGCCTACGCCTTCCAACTCACCTGTGGCGTTTCCCTCCAGGTACGCGTGATCTTCACGTTTGATGAGCAGTAAATTAAAGCTAAGCGTGTAGATGAACGGACTTTTTAGTTTATAAACCCTGATGCTGCCAATGCTGTTCTCGTCACCTTTTTCTATTTCCGTTACAGAGACGAAATCTTTCCACCAGGTTGGCCATTCTTCCGAATAGTAAACGGCATCCCATACTTGTTTAAGAGGAGCCTGTATCTTCCAGGTCGTAGTGAAGAGGTATTTGTGCAACATGGTCGTAGCGTTTGATTAGGTTGTAGAATGCACTAGTGCATTATTGGGGAAATGTTGGTTGATATAGTCTGCTGCTTCCTGCTGCGTCATTACCGCAAAGTTCTTATAGCGGTCGTATACGTCTATTATTTCGTCGATAGCTTTGGTTACTACCTCCTCGTTCTCCCATTTTTTTAAGTCGGCTATCACAGTGGCCAGGCATCCATTCTTATAGCTGATCTGACCTATCACATGCACAAGCGTATTGCGCACGCGTGCCGTTTTATCAAATTCCAGTTGTCTTAATAGAGGTAATATATCCTGGGGGTGGGTACGGCCGCGCAGCTCAATGCCATGGCATATTTCCCGCCGTATTTCTTTGTCGGGGTGGTGCAGGTATGTCTGTGCCCATTCTAGAACGGGAGCGGGATTTTTCTCTCCCATTTTTTTTACAGAACCGATCACTGCATTTCGTACCGAATGATGTTCGTCAAATAATGCGGTATCGAAGAAATGCCTGACTACCTCAAAGTTGGTTTTGCCTATTTCTCCGGCTGCGTTCACCACAGTTTGCCTTACTCTGAATTCTTTTTCCTGCAGCAGAAATTCAAGGTGCGAAATGATCTTTTCGGTTTCGCTTGCAGCGCCTTTATGAAGTCTCCCTACGGCCAGGTAAGCAGCTTTGCGAATGTAGGTGTTGTGATCAGAGAAATAGTTCAGAAAGTGCATGAATGAACCGTTTTGCAGATCCTTGGTCAGCAACGCTTCTATCTTATTGCACAACTGCTCTCGCAGCGCCTTGGAAAGCTCGTAAAATGCCATGCGGAAACGGTTAATACACGTTACTAAAACTAATGCTGCACATTCTGGTATCGTCTCTGCATGTTTACGCAAGGTATTTTGCAACTATTGGTAAACGGCGTCCTATGCCGAATGCCTTTGGCGATACCCGGATAATAGGGCAGAATTGATTTCGCTTGTACTCATTAGTATTCACCAGTTTCAGGATGCGTGCAACCAAAGCTGCATCATTGCCCATGGCGATGATTTCTTTAGGTCCTTGCCTGCCTTCTATGTACTGGAAGAGGATAGGATCCAGGACGCTGTATTCCGGCAAGCTGTCGCTGTCTTTTTGACCCGGCCGCAATTCGGCTGAAGGCGGTTTTTGAATGATGTTAACCGGTATTATTTCCTGATCGCGATTGATGTATTTAGCAAGCTCATAGATCTGCAGCTTATACAGGTCGCCTAATACACCGAGGCCCCCAGCCATATCTCCGTATAAGGTGCCATATCCCGTGGCCAGCTCGCTTTTGTTGGAAGTATTCAACAAGATGGAACCAAACTTATTAGACAATGCCATCACCAATGCGCCACGTATCCGTGATTGTAGGTTCTCTTCGGCCACGCTGAAAGGCAGGTCTTTAAATACAGGTTCTAGTGTTTTCTCGTATGCTTCAAAAATGTCTTTGATCGGAAGTATGTCGTAAGGATTGTTCAGAGTTTTTGAGAGCTGCTCGGCATCGGTTACCGAATGACCGGTAGAGAATTGAGACGGCATCAATAATGCGTTCACATTTGCTGCTCCCAACGCTTCGCATGCAAGAGCTAATACAATAGCGCTGTCTATACCACCTGAGGATGCTACTATTGCTTTCTTGAATCCCATCTTACCGAAATAATCGCGGATACCTGCAATTAGTGCCTGGTGTATTTTGTCGATGCCTAATGCCGGCTCCAGTTTATCGGGCAGAAGGTCAGATGAAGGCACATTGTGAGCGTTGCGAACAACATCCTCTCGGAAGTGATTGTTTTCAGTAAGATGCACACTGGTGAGTGCTTCGCTGAAGTAAGGAAGTTCAGCCACTATGTTCTGGTTCACATCCATCACTACAGATCCCCCGTCGAACACAATTTCGGTTTGAGAGCCTACCGCATTGCAATACACCATCGGCAAATTGTATTTGGCCACATTCTGTTTTACGATACTCAGCCTTCCGTCGGCATGCATATAGTCGAATGGAGAAGCGCTCAGGTTGATCATTAAGTCTGGCTGATACTGCATCAGCTGGTCCATAGGACAGATACGGTAAAGCGGGTTGTCGCCCATATTCCAGATGTCTTCACAAATAGTTACAGCCAGTTTCTTGCCTTTAAACGGTACTATGTTCCATTCAAAGGCCGGCTCGAAATACCTGTACTCATCAAATATATCGTACGTAGGCAGCAGGGTTTTGTGCACTACATTTTTTACTTCTTTCTCGTAAAGAAAATATGCGCTGTTGAACAGATCTTTGCCTTCCACTTTTGGGTTGCGTGCAGGTGCGCCAACCAATACACCAATGGTATCTGCCTCCTGTCTGATCTTTTCTATCGACGCCAGGCTTTGTTCTATAAAGTCGTTGAATTCAAGAAAATCCCTTGGAGGATACCCGCATACGGCCAGCTCTGAAAATACGATCAGTTCGCCGCCACGTGATTTTGCTTCGCGAATGGCCGATATGATCTTTTCGG
>JAJNBR010000232.1 GCA_021156265.1 Flavipsychrobacter sp. | reverse complement strand
GCCAGCGCCTTGCGGATAACCGGCTCTACGTCGGCCTTGCCTACGGTTACCAGGTTAACGGCCGTAGCTACGCCGGCTTCTTTCAGCTCCAGCGCACGCACCAGCGCGTACCATTCATCGTATGGGTTGATAATGAACGTAACCCCCTGGGTATTGAAAACGGTGTTATTATCGCTGAAAGCGATCTTTGTCGTAGTGTCAGGTACCTGACTGATACAAACTAATATCTTCATCAGAAGTCGGATTTTATTAATATAACGGGCATGACGCCCCCGAAAATCGCTGCAAACCTAAGGCAAAAAGCGCCGTTTTCCAATTGGGAGCCAGTGTCTGACCCTCAGATCAAACTGTTTTAACCGATTGACTGATTTACAAACATTATCGTTTTGAGTTATTCGTTGATAGCTTTTGTTGCCGTTTTTGTCATGAATTTTGTTTTTGTTGCTGTAATGTCTCGACAACGGGATGGGCTTCAGTTGACTATCAATTGTTTGCGGTTGTAGTGGTGTCTTCATATTTGTTGTTTTTGTTGCCGTTGTTGCCATTCCGGGTATTGAGAGACGAACATCGGGGTACAATTTGCTCCGGATTTGTTACAATGACGTAGTTGTTGTCTGTAACATTTCGCTTGCCGGGGTTGAATAGTGTTACTCTTCATGTGATAGTGTTGATGCGGGTTTGGGGTTAAATCTGTTAGTTGTCTGAACCTCAGATTAAACTGATTTTTCTGATTGCGCTGATTCAATTTGTTACAAAATCTACAGTTTAGGTTTGTAAAACATCGCGTCCAGACTGCGTTTGGCCGCCAATTTGTTTCAATCTGTTTGTTTCAATCTGTTTACATACTCTGACCCCTTGCCGATCTAGCCGTCATATCGAACGAAGCGCAGCGAAGAGAGATATCTCCTGAGGTGCGGCGATGTAGCTTGTTGCATAGGTTCGGGAGATCTCTCCTTCGTCGAGATGACGACCTTGATTGGAGTAATGGGTATGGGTATACAGTTGTCATGATTACAAATATACAACAATTTAATCATTTTATGAAATAGCGATGCGGTCCATACCCAAAGCTGTACAAACCAATATTTGTACGAACACGCAGAAAGCATTAAATTTATTATAAATATCTTCTGATGAAAAAACTTATACTCTATCTCGCAATGATCTTTCTTAGCGCATCGGGTTATGCACAACAGTTCGCGCCGATTGGGAGCGAATGGTATAATGATGTTTTCAGTGGCATTTTTCATCTTCAGACCACAAAGGATACAGTCATTGATAATGTTTCCGCCCGGCAGATAACCTATACGCCACATTCCGCCGAGCCTTGGCTTTCAATGGGATTTAAGCTTTGGGGCGAGCCCCCGGCATATGTTTACAATAACGACGATACCGTCTTTCTATACAATATGCTATTCGAAAAGTTTACCCCGCTATATGTTTTCAATGTGAATGATGGCGATACGGTCACACTGCCCTTAACGCCGCCCCTGGGCTGTGACTTCTTCATGGGCAGCCTCGGCGATAGCCTTTTTAGCTATGTTGTGGACTCGGTACGTGTGGTGCTATATGATACTGCGTACCTGCAAACATTTTATACGCACCCAATCTCTACACCCGGCAGGCAGAAAATGTCTTTCCCTGTGTACGCCAGGGTGCTCGGCGGACTCTCTACGGGGTTGCTGCCTAATTGCGACAGCTGTGCTGCGTCGCTAGCAGCCAATTGCGTAGGTCCATCGAATATACGTTGCTACCATAGCAGCAATTACGATATCAAACTGGTGAGTGGTGATTGCGCCAAAGGCATAAAAGTGTCGGTAGGTGATATTTATAAAGAAGGCATTGCTATTGGCTTATATCCAAACCCAGCGACTGATCAAATAACCGTTCGATTCTCTAAACCTTTTACTAGACGGATACACTGCTCACTAACTGACATTGTGGGACGCGAAGTATTAGCAGCAGATATCAATGCTTCCACAACAACGGTATCTTATGATGTTGCGCAATTACCACCAGGGCAGTACAATTTTATACTGCGCGATGGGGCTAATATTTTATTCAAACGCAAGCTGGTTGTAGCGCAGTAAGCATAATACATCGATATGCCGCTAGCTGTCTGTTGATCGCTTCGGCGACTATAGCGTTGTTGCATTGATTCCGCCGGTCCTCAATGCAGGACACCCTGGGGAAGGAGTTATTTTCTCATTGTTCAGCAATCTTTTGCGAACTGTAACACTCTGGTATTTTCATTTTCAACCGGGTGTACTCAGACAATAAATTATCTAAACCTATCTCGGCTCTGTATTTATCTACATTCTTGCAATCACACAACTCATTTGCTCCGCGTTTTGTTGAACCGTAGTAAGTACAGTTTCTATTATTTCCATAATGCCTGGTTGCTATTGTTACTACTTGGGTAGGCGTAATATTGCCGGCAATCACCTCACGTTTTAGAAACTCAAAAATAAAATTCCATTGCTCATCATTATGATCAGAAATGTGCATCAGAATCTGATCGTACCTCGAACTCATAATACCAAAATTGTGAAACCCTGGATACCGCTTTTCGTCAATTAGTTTTTTCACCCTGACAAAATTGACTGAGTCTATATAAGCGCCAATCTTTTTAAGATGTGGTAAATTTTCTTCGCTAAACCCTTGCTGCCGGACCAATTGATCTAAAAACTGAATATCCTCCATTTCCTTTTGTACCGACGTGTCAATGGTTGATAAAAAAAGTTTTCGGGCAGCAGGAAACGACTCTCTAAAGTACTGTTTGAAGTATACAAGATCGTCCTGTTCCAGTCGGCGAAAATATGTCTGTATTATAGCGCTGTCAGCACCGCCGATCTCTATGCCAGCCAGGAGACTGGTTTTAAAACGGACAGTGTCCTTTAACTGCAAACAGCAGCCCGATAATAGGAGATGGTCTGTGGCGTTTGAATAAATACTGTCTTCTGCGATCTTCTCAAAACAGGCCGCCGCACTGTCGTATTGCTTTGCAGAAACGTAGCCATTTCCATTAATGCGCAGTTTGTGTACATTACTTAAGTCAGCAGCGGCTGAGTTCATCAATAGGCATAACAATAGCCATAGAAAAGTAGTCTTCATACTTAGTTTCCGGTGTTTAGTTGAGTAAAATACAACGCGGCTTCAAGCTTGCGTTGTGCCGATAAGGCTTTAACAAAGTTTTTGTTATAAAATGCCTACCGGGTCATCTCGCCAATAATTCACACATTTTCCGGAAATTTCTTCTGCATTGCCCCCTGCCTGGCCAGTTCAACATCGGCTGAGTCAAATTCCGGCGGCTTGCATATAGTACAATGACTGTCCCTCGGAGCTGGCTGGAATGAATAACAAATTGACTATTTAGCGAAAACAAACCGCATTACAGCATGGTAACTTTGATGTAAATGCAGGTTATGAAAACATCACCAGGGCTAATACATAGAATTCCGCGGGTAACAGAACAGAGCGTAAGATTTGCGATTACAGCGCTGGCTGCAGTTGCCATTCCAGCCACCGCCAACGCACAGGGTGCACCCTCCACCTATAGCGCATTTGAATTGTTCGGTGTCATACTGCTATTCCTGCTCGTTATTACAGCTTTCTTCAAAATTCTCGCACATAACGAGGACAAGAGCAAGCCAACTCTGTCTACCGATAGCCGGCACGGGACCAATAAACACACCAAAACAACGCAGGCAAGAAAATACCGGCCCAAACACTCATGAGCAGCAGCCCATCTAACCTACCAGCGGGCGCCTGCAATTTATAGCTAACGCGCTTGCAACACTCTAGGTAAATAACCCAGTATTTATTGATTCAGGCCAGGCCGGTTTTTGCCTCTTTTCAACAGAAAAAACTTTTACCTTGTCGCAAATGCCGTTTAGCATATGGGCCTGATCGCTTCTTTACCGCAAATAGACCAGCACCCTTCCTCTGTATTCGTCATGCACGAAAAATCGGAAAAATTCATTCCGATGCATGCGCATAAAAAGGGCCAGCTGAGTTATGTGGAGGGCGGCATTGCCTACATAACAGTGGGTAGTCAAGTGTATGTGATACCGGCGCGTCATTTCTTCTGGGTACCAAAGGGTTTGAAACATACACTGCGTATCGGTCATTCCGGTACCATTCTTCATTCACTGTATTACTATTCGCACGACGATAATAAGCATCCATTTTACACCACGCTGGGAATATACCCGGCTCCCGAAATGCTTATCCAGATGCTTAAATACACGGAACGGTGGGACGGACGGCATGTCAGCAGGAAAGACAAGAACTTCGAGTTCCTGATCGCTTAAAAAAACCTTCTGCCGGAGCTGGAGAGTACACCGATCCTCATCATACTTCCGAATACAGAAGATGAGCGCCTGCAGCGAATAATCCGCCACCTGGAAAAGAACCTGGATGAGCCGCTGACCTTAAAAACAGTAAGTGCGAAGTTCAACATGAGTGAACGCTCCCTGTCGAGATTGTTTCAAAGCCTGATGCAGATATCGTTCCTGCAATATTTAAAAACGCTGCGTATGGTCAAAGCGATAGAAATGATCGTGCGGACAAACAAGTCGATCAGTGAGATATCGTTCGATACGGGGTATAGCAGTGTAGGCTCGTTCAGTAATGCGTTTTATGAATTTACCCGGGTACGGCCGACGGCTTTCCGGAGGCACTGAGGAGATTTAGTTCACTTCGTCATCTTCGCAATAATTCCTGCACGCTTCGGATATTCTTTTTGTAACCCGACTCTGTCTGTGCATGCAAGAAATCCTGCGGAAAAAGAGAAAACCGGCTGTAATACATTGAGTTAATCCAGGACTTCCGTTTACGCGATATATTGTTTATCTTAATCGTAGAAAACTATTCTTATGGAAGCTCCCCAAAACAACAGAAGGTACAATATATGGGACGGTGAAAATTTCTTAGCCTCCATTCTTTTGTACGACGCTACCGATGCATACAAAACAGAAGCATCGATCCTGGCGATGGTTAACAACAAGCCGGAACATCATTTAGAGGGGCGACCTACCAGGGGTGCCAGAATGAATTGATATAACCCCGGGGGGCGCAGAATGAACTGATATAACCCGGGGATACTCTCTTTGTTTATGTCAAGGCATTCTTGTCATCTCTATAATAATTCCGGCATGCTCCGGAAACTCTTTTTGCAACGCATCCCTGTTCGCCAGTTCAAAATCGGCGAAGTCAAAACCGGGTGCTACGGTGCAGCCGCATAGGGTAAATCCACCGGGTTCTTCAACGCGACTACCAAACCAGCTGCCGGCTTTGATAATGTGTACTAACTGCTGGCCTTTATCGATGTCTTTGCCGAGTAGGTGTTTTACTAATGTGCCGTCTACAGTTATCTCATAAATGCACAGCGGCGAACCATCATAAAAATGCCAGATCTCATCGGAGGCTATTCGATGGAACGCAGAAAAATCTCCGTGCTGTAGCAGGAAGTATAT
>JAJNBR010000231.1 GCA_021156265.1 Flavipsychrobacter sp. | reverse complement strand
CGGAAGAAGAGACCACGCTTGCCCAAAAGATACATATGGGCGATCAACGTGCGCTCGAAAAACTGGTTAAAGCCAACCTCCGCTTCGTGGTTTCGGTGGCCAAACAGTACCAGCACCAGGGTTTGTCGCTAAGTGACCTGATCAACGAGGGCAACCTCGGCCTGATCAAAGCTGCACAGCGTTTCGATGAAACCAAGGGTTTTAAATTCATTTCGTACGCCGTATGGTGGATTCGCCAGTCGATACTGCAGGCATTGGCCGAGCAAGGCCGCCTGGTACGTCTGCCCCAGAACAAGATAGGTACGTATAATAAAGCGAATAAGGCATATATAGCTTTCGAACAGGAGAACGAGCGTGAGCCTTCTACAGAGGAACTGGCCGAGATCCTGGACATGAGTGAAACAGAGATCACCAATATCTTCACCAGCAATACCCGCCACACTTCGCTGGATGCACCTGTGCACGAAGCTGAGGATGTAGCTATGGGCGACCTGCTGGAAGGCGCTAACGATACAGATGATGATGTGATGAAGGATTCTCTGCGTAACGAGATTCGCCGCATCCTGAAGTCGCTGAGCGTTCGCGAAGCTGAGATACTGGCTGCTTATTTCGGACTGGAAGGTGACAATGGCCCGACCATCGAAGAAATTGGCGAAAAATATGACCTGACAAAGGAACGTATCCGCCAGATCAAAGAGCGCGCTATCAAACGCCTGCAAAAGGCCCGCTATAGCAACGCGCTGAAAGTTTACTTAGGTTAATTTCGTAAGTATAGATATAGAAAGCCGCCGGTGTGAGAACACCGGTGGTTTTTTCTTTTAGGGCTTCCCGCCAATTCTATTATTTTTGGTGCGCTTCGTTAACACATGCAAGACATTAAGAAATCCAGGCTGGAGATAGGGCTGCTGTTCCTTCTGCTCATTATGATCATTCCCCGCCTGTCAATGCGGTTTGATTTTGAGTACTGGACTGACTGGGCGCTTTATATACACCGTCATGGCGTTACCAACATCTATGACAATCCCACTGCCAACTACCACCCCATGTATTTCTATATACTATGGATATACGACCTGGTGCAGGGCAGCGAGTTCTATATACGGGAGAATATTTACTACCTCAAATTCTTCCCGTTGTTCTTTGATTTCCTGCCGCTGATAGTCCTATGCTGTTTCCGGCAGACTGTGGTGAACCGGGAAATACCCTATATGTACCTGTTGCTCAACCTCGCCTACCTCTTTAATTCTTATGTATGGGGACAGGTTGACAGCATTTATACCGCCTTCTCGTTTCTCGCATTGATATTTGCGTTCAATAAACCAGTGTGGAGCGCCTTCTTGTTTGCCATGGCGTTGGCCATGAAGCCACAACCAATAGTTTATATACCGGTGATAGGACTGGCTTGGTTGTTTAGCGTAAGGGATGTGAAAACATGGGTAAAGATGCTGGGAGTATTTGCAGCCACCTGGTTCGCCATGGTGCTGCCCTATCTTATTACAGGTAATGGCGGGGAGCTTTGGTACATCTTATCTACACCTGTAGGCAGGTATCCACAGGTGTCTATAGGCGCTTTTAATCTATGGTACGTACTACCGCTGGCAGATCCTTACCACACCCCTGATTATGCCAAATTCCTGGTCCTGACCTATAAGCAATGGGGTTTGTTGCTGTTCTTTGCACTGAGCGGACTTGCGCTGTTGCCTATGTTCTTCCGCGTGGTGCGCTATAACAGAACAGGGGCTTCAATTAGTGATGACGACAAGCAAATGTTAATGTTACTGTCAGGATTGGTGACGCTGTACTTTTTCTATTTCAACACCCAGATGCATGAGCGGTATGCACATCCTATCATGATTTTCTTCTTCTTTTATGCTGTTTACTCGAAGAACTATAAGCTATACATACTCGCATCCATACCCTACTTCCTGAGCCTGGATAAGCTGTTCCCTGATTTTCTGCCGGTGGTGCATTACAAGATCATCTGGGCTATGCGTGTAATCGCTATCTGGTTTACGTTAACTGTTCTTTACGCCAGCTGGGAGTATTTCAGGCAGTATAAGATAGGTGCAGAATACAGGCAATTGCGGGCCAGTTTTAGGTAAACGGATACAGCCTGGCTGATTGGACAAGAAATGTCGTAAATAAAAAAGCCCCTTGTAGAGAGGGGCTTTCTGTTTATGCATTAGAAGGTTCGAAGCTTCCGGTAAGTTTAAAGAGGTCGCCGGTGTCGTTTTTGAAAGAAGCAGTTACAGTATACCCCTTCTTTTCCTGCTGCCAGCTGATGTTAATGACCGGCTGCACGTCTGGTGTTATCAGCTGCAAGAATTTTACCTGTCCTGCATCCCGCAGCCACAGATTCTGGTCCGTTTGCTGTTCCAGCAGTTCTTTTACCATTTCCATCATGCACACACCGGGTACTACCGGTTGACCGGGAAAGTGGCCTTTGAAAATATCGTGTTGCCTGTTGAAGGCGATTTTACATGAGATGCTGTTAGGGTCTCTCTGTAGGTATTCGATGCGGTAGAAATCATTCATCAGCATAAGAATCCAGTTTAGTCAGTTGAATTGTGAAGTTTGCTTTATGGTGATCAATTAAAACCTGTTTGGGCATATCCGAGGGCTGATCTTTTCCTCCAATAGTCATAGTTACTACTTTACTTCTCTTCCCTGCATTCTCTATTCTCACTAAACGGCCACTGTCCTCAACGTAGTATGCATAGCCTCCACTAATATCAAGACGCCTGAACAGCAGTTTACCCCTATCTGTAAATGCGATCTCCGAATCTTTTTTTAGCCCCTTCATCAAAAGCAGCTCTATATCTTTCCTCAGCGTCTTAATAACTGCAGGCTTGTCCAGCCGCGCCATCACCTGGTTCACTTTGAAGGAATCATTGCTGTCCCATTCAAAATCAAAAAAAGTGAAGCCCATTTCATTCTGGTATATAGCACGTACCGTGCCATTTTCTAAGGTTTTGAAAAACAGCAGACCACTCAAATGGAATTTTTTGAATAAGTACCCGCCGTCAACAGTGCCACGGTACAATACTTTGTCAAAAGCAGGCTTAAAAACGAAAGCTGAGTTTGCGGTGGCAGGTGCCTGTTGCAGGTGCTTGTACGGCGAGCTGCAGGAAGCAATAAACAGGAGCAATAAACTACTTAACCTTAAACAGTGCTTCATTCAGCGATACGTTGTGCTGTGTATTGGTAAAGTCCATGTCGGTGAAGTCGCCGCCGGTTTCCGTCATGGTCAGGTGGTCCACATCAAAATTCTTCCTGCTCATGTACACGTCGATCTTGCTGAACATTTTCTTCATGACTGGGGTGGCAGGTGCAAGTGACAAAAGGTAGGTATTGGCATTCTCGTATGCCAAAGTTTTGAAATCGGGATTCTGGAATACGGTGCCGCGCATGCAATCTATTATGATGCGATTTACTGATTGCATGGTCTTACTATTTTTTGTGTTGATCTTGCTGGTCTTCTGCTCGTCCTTTACCATCAGCTGGCCGCCGTTCATCACCAGCAGGTAAGAAAAAGGGTGCGTGTATTCGATACGGACTTTATCTTCTTTCTTGAAATAGAACTTTCCTTTTGATT
This sequence comes from Flavipsychrobacter sp., assembly GCA_021156265.1. GTDB lineage: Bacteria > Bacteroidota > Bacteroidia > Chitinophagales > Chitinophagaceae > Polluticoccus. The sequence goes on along the minus strand of JAJNBR010000231.1, from coordinate 1,500 downwards.
TGATCTTTTCTGCCAGCATCGAGAGGTTCTTTACCTGCGTAAAATCGCTGGAGATGGTTTGTCTTGTAGCATTGGCCCCCGATAAGGATTGCTGGAAAGCACGCACGTCTTTTACTGGCTGATAGCCTTTAGACTGCGCACAAACCTGCAGAGAACAGAATAGAAAGATGATTGATCCGGCAACCCTAAGCATACGCATCTATATCGAGAAGTTGGTCTACGCGCGCAAAGGTAAAGCCCTTTTGCCTGGCCTGAACAATGAAATCCGTTAAAATTTCACGCGTAATAGCCATAGTATCATGCAAAAGGATGATGTCCCCGCTTTCAATCCCTGTTAAAAGCTTGTTTAAGAGCTTGATGGGATCTTTTCCCCGGGTATCAAGAGACCGCACGCTCCAGCCTATAGAATGCATGCCCGTATGGTTTACGGCCCTGGCCACGTTAGGATTTGTGACTCCGTACGGCGGGCGGAAAAGCAGGGGCGTAACTCCGATCGTTTTCAGGATAAGATGGTTGGTTTGTTCGATCTCAGCCACTATTTTTTTTCGCGATTGCCAATCGAAATTAAAACCATGATGATAGCTGTGATTGCCAATAACGTGACCTTCTTCATGCCAGCGTTTTACTATTTCAGGATGTTTCGCAGCGTTCTTGCCTATAGTGAAAAATGCAGCTTGTACATTTTGCTCTTTTAATACATCGAGAATGGCAGGTGTAATATCAGACGGTCCATCGTCGAAGGTGAGGGCGATTTGTTTTTCCTTTTTGCCTCTATTGAATGACCTGAGGTAAAAATTCCACTCGATATATATTGCACCCAGTACAAGCAGGACGATATAAACGATAAACACCATCACCAGCGACCACCACTCTACTATTCCGCCCAGGTATGCGATGTCCAGCAACACGAGGACAATGACAAAAAGAATGTTGGTTATTTTATATGGCCGCAATAGCTATAGTTTTTCGTACAGGGCACGCAGGCGTTCGCGGGTCATTTGCTGCTTCCAGTCTTTACCCAGGGCATTCTCCCACAGCGGTGCCATGCCCAGCGATACATCGATCATGGTATCGAACTGTTCATCGGTAAGACCTTTGGTAACACCCACAGGAAGATCGATGTTATTCATGCGCACCATTTCATGGAATTCGCGCACACCGTCGGGATAAAATTCTTCGAGATGATTGAACACGATGCAATTGCCGATACCATGTTTGGTACCCAGCAGATAGCTTAATCCATAGCTCACCGCATGCGCAACACCTACTTGCGAGTAAGCAATGCTCATCCCGCCGGCATAGGATGCCATCATGAGTTTTTCATCGCTTTCTTCGTTCCAGTCTGTGGTCAGGAATACTTCCTGGCAAAGCTCCAGTGCCTTCTCACCATAAGCACGGCTAAACGCATTGATAAATGTGCCCTGCAGCGATTCGATGCAGTGGATATAGCAATCCATACCGGTATAGAAACGCTGGTTTTTCGGCGCGCCTTTTATCAGC
>JAJNBR010000230.1 GCA_021156265.1 Flavipsychrobacter sp. | reverse complement strand
CATTCGAAAAGCCATTATTTATGAAAATGGATTGCGATCATTTCGCATCGCCCTGTTTTCTTCTGTGTTGATCATTTTCTTTTTTGCCGACTTTCACCTGCATCAACGGCTGATGCCGGACTACGCGGGTTTCAAGCCCGGAATTCCATGGGCAGAAAACGGTCGGCAGATCATGGAAGAGCTGAAGATCCCTCGTAATGAAAAACTGTTGGTACGAATATAGCGCTGGTATATTTTGATCGTAGGGGGTGGAATACGATCCCTGAACAGTGGAAGGACATGGCGCAGGTAAAAGCCATCATGCAACAGCTCGGTGCACGCACCGTAGTGTGCGAAGAGAGCCTTGGCCGGGTGATAAAGGAAAACGACACGACCCTTGCCTCGCGATTTAATTCGCTGGCGCTAAAGGACCGTGTCGCCGTATTCCAGTTAAAATAGTATAGCCTAATGTGCTTCCAGCCAGTTGTTACCGGTACCGGTTTCTGCCAATATGGGTACGCCATTAGGTAATTGCATAGCGGCTTCCATTCCTTCTTTGATAAGTTGCTTTGCCTCGTTCAATTCTTCATTGGGCACATCAAATACCAATTCATCATGCACTTGCAGCACCATGCGCGTACGCATATTGTTTTTCTGCAACGCTTCGTGCACGCGTATCATAGCCAGCTTGATCATATCTGCTGCGCTGCCTTGTATGGGCGCATTGATCGCATTTCGCTCTGCATAACCGCGAACGGTCTGGTTCGCAGAATGTATATCACGCAGGTGGCGCTTACGGCCCTTTAGTGTTTGCACATAGCCGAATTCCCTGGCGTAGTTAATGGTATCATCCATATACTTTTTAATACCGCTGAAACGCTTAAAATAGTTATCGATGATCGTTTTCGCTTCGGTGCGGCTGATGCCCAGGTTCTCGGCAAGACCAAATGCCGACTGCCCGTAGATGATACCGAAGTTTACGGCTTTTGCAGCACGGCGCATATCGAAGGTCACGTCTTTTTCTTCAACACCGTACACATTGGCTGCGGTAGCGGTATGGATATCTTTATTCTGCACGAACGCTTTGATCATTTCCTCGTCGCCGCTGATGGCTGCAACAATACGCAGCTCTATTTGTGAATAGTCGGCCGAGATAAGACACCAGTCGCTGCTACGCGATGTGAAGGCTTTGCGTATTTCCCTGCCCCTGTCTGTGCGGATGGGAATGTTTTGCAGGTTAGGATTGTTGCTGCTCAGCCGGCCGGTTACAGCTACCGATTGATTGAAGCAAGTGTGTACCCTTCCTGTACGCGGGTTGATCAGTGTTGGCAAAGTATCGACATAAGTGCTCTTCAATTTAGTCAGCTCGCGGTAGGTCAGAATATCATCAACTATCTGGTGCTTACTGCGAAGTTTCTGCAATACATCTTCACCTGTTGCGTATTGCCCAGTCTTGGTTTTCTTTCCGCCACCTTCCAGCTTCATCAGTTCAAACAACACTTCGCCCAATTGCTTGGGAGAACCTATGTTGAAACGAACGCCGGCATGTTTGTATATATTTTCTTCAGCCTGTTGTATATCCTTTTCCAGTTCCTTTGAATATTCCTGCAGAAAATTCACATCAAGTCCTACCCCTTCGGTTTCTATGTCTGTAAGTACTCGCACCAGCGGATTTTCAATCTCGTCCAAAACACTTTTCACTTCATTCTTTACCAGCAGCGGGTCGAACGAATGCTTGAGCTGCAAGGTTACATCAGCATCTTCCGCAGCATATTCTTTCACCTGTTCAACTGGCACCTCGCGCATGTTCAACTGGCCTTTGCCTTTCTTACCTATCAGCGCCTCGATTGATACAGGAACATAGCTCAGGTATTTGGCGCTTAGTGCATCCATGTTGCGTTTGCCCTCCGGCTCTATCACATAATGCGCCAGCATCGTATCGTAGATATGTCCTTTCAGTTCAAAACCATACCATTTCAGTATGGTCATATCATACTTTATATTCTGGCCCACCCATTGAATATCGGTTTTATCAAACACCGGCTTGAAACGCTGGAGCATGGAAATAACTCCGTCGCGGTTATCCGGTACCGGCACATAGTATGCTTCACCTTTAGCCCAACAGAAGCTCATACCAATCATGTCCGCGAGATTGGCGTCTATGTTGGTTGTCTCTGTATCGAATGATATTTCGGTTTGCTTCAACAGGCTGACGATTAGTTCTTCGATAGCCAGATCGTCGGTCACTAATTGATAAGCGTGTGGTGTGTTCTCGATATTATTGGCTGCAAGTGGCACCAGGTCTTCGGCTTCTTCTACCAGCACCTCGTTCTCTACAACTGCTGCGCCGTTCTTAGCAGCCGCTGGCTTTGCCTTCTGGGCTACCGTGTTGCCGAACAGGTCTGTAGGGCCTGCCTGATCCAGGTTAAATCCATCTCCAAGCAGGCGTTTGCCCAATGCGCGGAACTCCAATTCTGTAAATACTTCTGTCAGCGCGTCTTTATTCCAATCTTTTACGCGGAAATCTTCCTCATGAAAATTGCAGGGCACGTCGGTTATGATAGTCGCCAGTTTTTTCGACAGGATAGCAAGGTCTTTGCCATTGCGCACCTTTTCGCCCAAGGCGCCTTTGATACTGTCGGCATTGGCCAGGATATTTTCCAGGTTATCGTATTCTGCCAAAAGTTTAGCTGCGGTCTTTTCACCCACGCCCGGTATGCCGGGAATGTTATCGACCGCATCACCCATCAGGCCCAGTATATCGATCACCTGCTCCACGCGTTTGATATTCCATTTTGCACAAACTTCGGCAGGGCCCATTATCTCCACATTACCGCCCTGGTAGGCAGGCTTATAAATAAACACATTGTCCTTCACCAACTGCCCATAGTCTTTATCGGGAGTTACCATGTAAACGGTATAGCCCAGGTCAGCCGCCTCATGCGCCAGTGCCCCGATCAGGTCATCGGCCTCGTACCCATCGCATTCCATGCTGGGGAGGTTAAAGCCCTTTATAATGCGTTTGATATCAGGTATCGCCGATAGGATGTCTTCCGGCGCTTCCTGCCTGTTGGCTTTATATTCAGCAAAATCGGTGTGGCGTTCTGTGGGGGCATGCGTATCGAATACTACCGCCAGGTGTGTTGGTTTTTCTTTATTGATAAGGTCCATCAGCGTGGTGGTAAAACCAAACTGCGCATTCGTATTCCGACCGGTGCTGGTGATACGTGGCGCCCGGATCAATGCATAGTAAGCGCGATAGATAAGTGCCATCGCGTCGAGCAAAAACAGCTTTTTCTCAGACATACAGCTAAGTTACGCCAATGTCCAGAAGCAACAATATGTAAATCAGTTTAATGGACTACCACTCGTATTCCTTCTCTACCGCTTTCATTAGCCTGTCGACCAGCGTAAAGGTAGCCGGGCAGCGGTGCAGATTTTGGATGAAGGTATCGTTGTACAGGTCGAATGGCTTTTTATTATGATGCGGGAATTCTGCGCAGTCTTTGGGCCGAACCTCGTAGATGGAACATTTATCATCCACCAGGAACTGGCAGGGCTGCTGCTTGTTTACCCAGTCGCCATCTTCTTCTTTTTCCAGCCACTTATCAACAAATTCCTTGGGCTTCATGCCGAGGTGAGCTGATATCCGAACTATGTCCGCCTTACGAAACGTGGGAGTCATGGTCTTGCAGCAGTTGGCACACGACGTGCAGTCAACATCATTCCAAACTGTCGCATCCGTTTTGGCTACCAGTTTGGGCATATCCTCGGGCACTATGTCGTCCAGTTTGGTAAGAAAGCCAGTCAGTTTAGTCTTTTTGCGGGCCGCCAGTATGCGGAAACGTTTCAGATCCATAGAGAAAGGTAAATATAAACCATTGCCGGAAAGGTTAGTACCTTTGCGTACTTTTTTCAAATTCAGGTTAATTATAAGTTGTTGTGAAAGCGCATAAGAGGCAGATAGTTCAATTTTTTTTATCACTTGTTTTAGGCAGTGGTGGGCAAGCTTATGGTCAAGCCGCTGATAGCCTGAAGCAGGCGCCGGATTCGGCCAGCCTGACCCATTTGGGGCCATCGGCCCTGAAGGGTGCTTACCTGCTGAGGGGAAAAGTGCTGGATAAACAAAGTGGCGAGCCCGTACCTTTTGCAACCATATTCTTTCCCTACTCTTCCATAGGAACCACCACTGAAGCCGACGGCAGCTTCAGCCTGGGTTTTGAACAATGGCCCCACGACACGGTGCGTGTGCAATTGATGGGGTATGTTACGCTGAACAAAGCGTTACCCCGCCAAGGCAATGACAACCTCATCTTAGAACTGGAACGGAACACTTCAACACTGAATGAGGTAGTGATCAGGGCCGGCGAAGACCCTGCCCTGCTATTGTTGAGGAAGATCGTTGAACGAAAACCAAAAAATAACCCAGAGCAGGCTGCCAGCTATAGCTGCGAAACATATAATAAGGTAGAGATCGACATTTTTCGCTTAGGTAAAAAAGAGTTTGAGAAGCTGCCTATACCGTTTATTAAGCAACTGAGCTTTGTTTACAATAACCTTGATACCGTATCCGGCAAAGAGCCCTTTCTGCCTTTCTTCCTCGTGGAAACGTTGTCAGATTATTATGCCCAAAAGGAACCTAAGAAAACACGAGAGATCATTAAGGCCAACGAGATACGTGGCATCAAAAATGAAAGCATCACCCAGTACATGGGCAAGATGCACCTGGCTATGAACCCTTACGATAACTACGTGGTGTTTTTCGACAAGCAGTTTGTTAGCCCGATCAGCAATGCAGGCGCAGTTTTCTACAAGTACAAAATATTAGACACTACCGAAGTAGAAGGACATAAGGTTGTGTCAGTCAGCTTCAAGCCACAACGCCCGGGAGAAAACTGCTTTACAGGAGTGTTTAAAGTTGTCGATTCGATATATGCCCTGCAATACCTCGAAGCGGAAGTCCCGGCTACCGCTAATATCAACTGGATAAAGAACGCAACGTTTTATAAACAATACGCACCTGTCAATGATTCTCTTTGGTTTTGCGTGAAGGAGAACCTGACTGCGGAGGTCGTTATGTCGTCCGATGTTGTTAAGCTACCCGGGTTCATTGGTCGTCGAACCATTATGTACCGGAACGTGAAGCTGAATGATGAAAGGGTGGAACAGATGATTGCTGCAACCAAAGATGATGTTGTGGTTGCAGACACTGCCCGGAACAAATCCGAAACTTTTTGGTATACGGCACGCCACGAAGCACTAGGTAAAAATGAACTGGCTATCTATCATATGTTCGATACGCTGGAGAAGAACCCTAACTATAACCGCTTAAAAAGCCTGGCGAAAATTTTT
>JAJNBR010000229.1 GCA_021156265.1 Flavipsychrobacter sp. | reverse complement strand
TATCATTCACCTGAAAGCTGAGGACGTAGAGTTGGCGGTAACACATACGGGCGATTACGGCGAGGACATCTACTCGTTCGTGAACGGGCAGCATACTACGCAAGGGGGTACGCATCAGGCTGCTTTCCGCGAGGCTTATGTAAAAGTGATCCGCGATTTCTTTAAGAAAGATTACGAAGCATCGGATGTACGCCAGAGCATTTGTGCGGCCATATCTGTACGGGTACAGGAGCCCGTGTTCGAATCGCAGACAAAGACCAAGCTGGGCTCGCAATACATGTCTGAAGGCGGCCCTTCTATGAAGTCGTTCATGCTGGAGTTCCTGGCCAAGGAGCTGGACAACTACCTGCATAAGAACCCAACCGTAGCAGATGCCCTGAAGAGACGCATTGAACAAAGCGAGCGTGAGCGCAAGGAACTGTCAGGTATCCGAAAGCTCGCTAACGAACGTGCTAAGAAAGCTAACCTCCATAATAAGAAACTGCGCGATTGCCGCGTTCACCTGAACGACGATCCGCCGAGCAAGAACAAAGAAGAGTTCACGCAGAAGCAACTGGAAAGCACCGTCTTCATTACCGAGGGTGACTCGGCCAGTGGTTCGATCACCAAGAGCCGCCACGTGGAAACACAGGCGGTATTCAGCCTGCGTGGTAAGCCACTCAACTGTTACGGCCTTACCAAAAAAGTAGTGTACGAGAACGAAGAGTTCAACCTGCTGCAGCACGCACTGAATATAGAAGAAGGCATGGAAGGCCTGCGCTATAACAACATCATTATAGCCACCGATGCCGACGTGGACGGTATGCACATCCGCCTGCTCATCATGACCTTCTTCCTCCAGTTCTTCCCCGACCTGGTGCGTAATGGCCACGTGTTTGTATTAGATACTCCGTTGTTCCGCGTGCGCAACAAGCAGAAGACCATCTACTGCTACAGCGATGAAGAACGCAGGCGCGCCATTGCTGAACTGGGCACCAAACCGGAGATCACCCGATTCAAAGGTCTGGGTGAGATATCGCCTGAAGAGTTTGCACAGTTCATTGGCGTGGACATGCGCAAAGAGCCTGTATTACTTAGCCACGATGCACAGATTCAAAAGCTACTGGAATACTACATGGGCAAGAACACGCCGCAGCGCCAGGTGTTCATCATCGACAACCTGCGTGTAGAGAAAGACCTTGCAGAAGAAGTAGCATCAGCATCATAAAATATCGAATGGCGCCCAACGGGCGCCATTCTTATTATTTTAAAGAATTGCTACTGAGCAGCTGGTGCCGCGTGAAATGCGATACGATTGCCCTCGGTGTCAAGAATCACTGCCATGTGACCATACTCCGGCGTGATCTCGGTTTTGGGAACCAGTATCGAGCCGCCTGCTGCCTCCACTTTGTCCAGCACCAGCTGTACGTCAGGGTTGGCATTCAGGTATACCAGCGGGCCTTCCGTAGCAGACGGTTTGTGAAAGCCATCACTGTCGCACAGCGCCCCACCCACGCCCATGGGGTCGCTGATCGGGAACATGCGCATGCGGAGATTAGGGAAGTCCATCGGGATCATCTTCATATCCATGATGGCTTCATAGAATTTCTGGGCCCGGTCGAGGTCGGCTACCGGTATCTCAAACCAGCTGACAGCGTTTTTGAATGACATACGATTGATTATATCCCATAAAAATAAGGATACAAACAATGAACACGAAAGCTCAATTGCTAAAAAACCATAACGCCTATAGGCTTCTATTTATCGCGACGATGTTTGCCCGCACCTTTTTCGCCCGGTCTGCGGGCCTTGTTAGGTTTGCCGCTTTCGTTCAGTCCGGTTTCGCGGCTGTCAAATGCCTCCCGCTCGATATTATCCATATCGTCGTTCGGTGCATTGCCTTTAACATTCAGATTCTGACTCTTTTGACGACGGTTGTCGCTGGGCGTGTTTTTGTCTTGTTTCCTTGCCATGAGTTTTTACATCAAATGGCACAAAAAGTATACCCCCGTCGCACTGGCTTGCTAAGCAGGGTCGTGTTGCCGGAACTTCTGGTTGAGTTCTATAGCCAGGTATTTTGCTATCGATCGCGCCTGGGACTCGTTGTCTGCTTTTACTATGGCAAAACTCAGCTGACCTCTGTTATGCTCATAATAGGGTTCATCGCCACCATTTTTTTCCTTTGTTTCACTACAGGATACTATCCTGTTTTTCGCATACACAATATGATAATGTTTCATTCTTGGCCGTTTAAGTGTCACTCAGCAATAAAATCATGCACACAATCGCTATTATAAACCTTCATTTTGCAGATCAGGCGACAACAGTTTATTGCAAAATCCCATGCTTTAAAAATGGGGCATGAGCTTCTCAGCGCCCTAAATCATCCACACGTTATGAACACAGGAGTTTCTGCACTGAATTATCTGTCCCCCGCGCATTAAATTTGCTTTATGATCTATCATATAGTTGTAGGAGATATGGCCGCAGGCCCGCTTGAAGGAGCCGTAATGTCTGAGCCATCGTTGCAGGGCGAAATAGTAGTACTGAAAGATATTTTACACGTCGGCCCGATTCAAAAGACCGAAGGACAAGGTTTTAGTGAGTTGCGCACTGAATTCTGGCAACAGGTGATACCGCAGGATAAGGAATTGAAGGTTGACGATATGGAACGCCTTCTGGAAGTTTCCAATGCTTTATATAAAGATGAAACAGCACAGGCCTGGTTTTGGATGGCACCAGCACCGGCCGATGTATGTGCCTACCATTGGATGCTGCCTTACCTCAGCAAACACATGGGTAGATTCCAACTGTTGAATATTGCTAACCTTCCCTTTCTTAACGAGGCGGGCAAAGTATTTTATCCCAAGAGCATCAGCGAGATACTGCCCAGAGAGCTGGTGAAAGCACGTAGGCTTGCCCGTCCTGTTACCCCCGCAGAGGTGGAAGTGGACGGTGAAGAATGGCGTAAGCTGGTAGAGGAAAATGCAGGCATCCGTACCCATGGTGGCGGTAAAAAACTGGCCTCTCAACCCGAAACTTTCTACGACAACCAACTAATGAGCTTTTGCTCTCACCAGTTCCAGAAGGCATCCCGCATTGTTACACAAGCTTTATCAAAATTCGGCATACCCACCGGCGATATATACCTTGGATGGCGCCTGCGCAAAATGGCTGAAGACGGAACGCTATTGCTTCAAGGCAATGTACTGAAAGAGCTCAAGGATTTTGAAGTGAAGCTGCCGGGTGGTGATGCTCAGCAGGCGCCGGTAGCCGAAGAGAATGTTGCTACTTCATGAAGATAGAACAGATAGCCTTGTCCGGTCGTGATGGCCGCGGATACACCGCCGAGTACATGCACGAACGAACGGGCAAACAACTTATACTTTTCCGTAATGCCGGCACCGTAAGCGGCCGGCATTACCATAAGGGTCTTTCTCCCACAAAAGCCCCCGAAATACTGGTATTGCTGCATGGAACGATGCGCGTTAACTGGAAACTCGTAGATACCTCTGACCTTAAAACCGCTGTTGTTGAAGGTCCGGCAAAACTGGAAGTACCTATTCTAGTCTGGCATGAGCTAATTGCGGAAACCGACTGCGTTTTGCTCGAAATGAACTCGATAGCCGAACATTCAGCCGATACCTTTTACCTGGAATAGCTGTTTCAGGCTAAACGCCTGAATTAGCTTAACTTTGCGGCAGTTATGACGTTCGAACTGCCCCTTACTGAAGCCCGGGTAAAACCTCACCAGGTCACTGCGCTACACTTACTGGCGGGCCTGGTAATGACAGGTTGTGGGGCAATACTATCGTTGGTTCAGACACCTGCACGTACCTGGAGTATCGCATTGCTGGTTGCGGGATTGCTGCTTTTGGGCATCGCCCTGATGAGGAACAAATGGATCAGGCAACCAAAAATCAACAGGCTATTCCGCATCGGCGAACTGATGGTACTGTTATGCCTTGCGAGTTATTTTGCTCTTAAAGGGTTCAACATCCCCGCTGCAATGTGCGGTGTACTTGGCGCGGCCATCCTGTTTGCCATTTTTTGGGAGCAGCAATCGGGCACAACTGTTTCAGTGCATATTGACGATAACGGTATCAGGCTGCCGCTCACTTCCCGCAAGCGAAGCCTAAGCTGGCCCGAGGTAGAACAGGTATTGCTTCGTTTCGGCACGCTGACCATCAATTGCCAGGACAACAGGTTATTTCAATGGACTGTTGGGGCAATCACGTTTGACAAGGACGCTTTTGAGAAGTATTGTAATACACAGATAGAAGAGGGCAAGTTGAAAAGAGATCCGAATGACTGGTAGGTTCGCTTCTATTGTAATTTAAAGATCAGACATGTTATCAAGTTCACCATATTTATTGTATGCCGACAGCGAGGGTAATACCTTCGAGGACACCTCCTTATATGCGATAGGCAGAACAGGCTGGGATGCAGTTCCCATTCCTGAGGAAGATTGGATAGAGCTGCCGGATGGCGGATCACTGTACCAACTACCCGACCGCCGGGGCATCGGTATCGACGTAAAAACCGGGGAGATGCGCCTTTGCGAAAAAGGTTGGGCAGCTGCTGCGTTCATACCTCCGGCCCATACCGGGCTATATCTTGCCGCATTCGAAGCGATACCTGATGCACAAACATTGCCGCTGTTTTGTTACACAGCAGTAGGCTGGCACAGTGGAAAATTTTATGTCCCCGCAGTACGTATCGAGCGTGACATACGACAAGAATGCAGCGGCTACGATGATAACAAGATACAGCTAGGGGTAGAACATATGCTCGAAGCATACCCACACAACAGGCTGGTACAACACCTGGCTAATAACTGCGCGCTCACGTATCACTGCCCTGCAGCCCGCAACTATTTTATGGGGCGTTGGGAGTGCCCGATCCCTTCTTCGCCTGCATGTAATGCCAACTGTATTGGCTGTATCTCTTTCCAGCCACAAGAGGAAACCATCACCTCATCACAAGACCGCCTGGCATTCAAACCAACAGCTGCGGAGATCGTGATCGTAAGTTTCGGACAGGGCTGTGAAGGAGAACCACTGCTGATGTGGGAAACGATAAAAGAATCGATCATCGAGATGCGCAAGCATACTAAGAAAGGCAGCATCAATATCAACACTAATGGCAGTAAACCAGATGCGGTGGAACAATTGATGAAAGCAGGCCTCGACAGTATACGTGTAAGTCTTAATTCCGTTAGGCCTGAGATATACATGAAGTATTACCTGCCCAACAACTATAAGTTTGAGGATATAGTCGAAAGCCTCCGCGTCGTTCGCAAATACGGTGGCTGGGCTTCTATCAACTACTTCACCTTCCCCGGCATGACCGACAGTGTTGATGAATATGAAGCAATGCGTGAGTTGATCAAGTATACCGACCTGAACATGATCCAATGGCGCAACTTTAATATCGACCCCGATTGGTACCTGGGAAAACTGGGAGTGACCGATACCGGCGAGTACATCGGCATCAAACAAATGATGGAGTTACTGCATGAAGAATTCCCGAACGTTAAGTTCGGATATTTCAACCCGCCGATAGAACGCATGCGCAACTTCGAAACCGATTTCGCACATTAACTTAATTCTAGCATTTGTTTAGGTAGTTTAGATAAATATGAACGTAGCAGACCGCAAAATAGATACACGCGCAGCAGTATGGACTGCAGGGGTGCATATTTTATTGTTGCTGCTGTTCATTTTTATTAAATACAGTTCTCCCGCTGCACAGCAACCTTTACAGGAACTCGGCATGGAAGTTAACCTTGGGACAGACGAAGACGGTGGCGGTGACGAACAGCCCATGAATACGGAGGAACCGGCAGCAAAGCGCATGGCGGCCACCCGAAAAGCAGCTGCAGCTCCAAAGCCGTCGGCAAAAGAGATCTTGCATACCGACGACCGCACAGCGCCATCTCTTTCTGCACCTGCAAAGACAAAAGCCAAAGACATTACAGAATCGCGGGTAACGCACAAAAGGGTAGGTCAACCAGCGCAACAGAGCAACAACAGCACTGTAAATCAGCAACCCAAATACACTTACAACGGCGGCACAGGCCGGGGAGGTAATGCCGGACCTGCAAATACACCGGGCCGCA
>JAJNBR010000228.1 GCA_021156265.1 Flavipsychrobacter sp. | reverse complement strand
GCTATTAGAAAATTCTTCATTTGGTATGCGTTGCCATTGGTCACCGGCACGGCGATATTCATTTGGTACCAGTACCATGAGCTCGGGGTTTGGTTTGCGTTTTTTAAACAGGAACGCCATTGGGGACATGAATTCGCATGGCCAACGTTTCCGTTGAGCACCATACATGGTCCGGTAATGTTGTGGCTGAATGCGTTGGCCCTGTTCGTAGGTTTTGTTTCGTTGGTGGCATTGATCGTTAGGGGATTGCAATGGTTAAGGTCGCTGGTTCCTGATACCAATCGCGTGAGGCTTTTTTCGTTTTTGTACCTGACCGCGGTATTGTTCATCACTTTATTATTCAGCAGTACCTGGGGCCATGGCAAAACCAATGTTTATGATGCCAACAGGTATGCGCTGGCTACACCGTTTTTCTGGGTATTTCTACACCACTACTTAAAGGAAAAAGAATACACCTACCGCGATTTCATTGTGGTGTTCATTGTCAGCAATCTTTTCTGGCTGATGTTTGGTTCTTACCTGCATATTATGCAGTTCGTCTACTTCGGGTTTAACACAGCTATCATTATGCTGTACATGGTGTACGCGAAGAAACCTCTTGGGTGGCCAGCAATGGCCATTGCAGCTTTCAATTTTTTTATACAGGTATTTGGATTTCAACTTTACCTTTCCGGCGTCCCCTTTACTTAGAAAAGCCTGGGTATGTTGCAAGTGTAAGACTTGCAGTTGTTTATCTCGAGTGGTGACACCTCATTGCCCGACCAGTACAGCGAAGGAATTGTTTTGTGAGTGCAGCTATTTATCTTTGGCCGGAACTAACAATAAAACATTCAGCTTCTATGAAACGTAACGCCACCGCCGTATGGAACGGCTCAGGTAAAGAAGGCAATGGCCACCTGACCACAGAGAGTACTGTCCTCGATAAAAAACAATACTCATACGCAAGCCGTTTTGAAAACGGTACTGGTACTAACCCCGAAGAACTGATAGCTGCGGCACATGCAGGTTGTTTTTCAATGAAGCTGAGCTTCGTGCTGGGCGCTGCAGGTTTTACTGCCGACGAGATAACAACTGAATGCGGTGTGACCTTAGATAATGGCAGCATTACTAAAAGTGAACTGACGATGCGCGCAAAAGTGCCCGGCATTGATGAAGCGAAATTCAAAGAGTGCGCAGAAGAAGCAAAAGCAAATTGTCCTGTATCTAAATTGCTGAATTGCGAGATCACACTCGATGCCGCACTTGTTTAAAGAAACGTTAATCGAACCGGCAATAGAAGCCTGCAGTACTCCTGCAGGCTTTATTTTTTCAATGAGTTATGTCATTAACCACATATTAACATCTCTATATGAGGATTATTTCTTTGTATATCCAGTGTTGATTCAGGCGCTTATTATTGTCGTTACATTAATCGCCGGTTTTGCCGCTCAACAGTGACGTATGTCATCTTGTTTATATGGTTTTTCAAGCTCAACTTTGCATTAGAAAAACGAAGAAATACCCGCAGAGAAAGAGGAGTCCCCGCTGGTATTTCAACCCTTCTTAACGCTATTGTTATAACACGGAAAACAGAGGATCTATGAGGTACAAAACCCTTGTGTGTATGAATATTGCCATTATTGGCGCCGGCAAGAATACGGAGGCTCTTGCTGAAGGTTTGGCAAACGCCGGACATGATGTATATATCGGTTTGAAGGATTTAAATACATACATCAGTCCCCGTTTGTTGAAGTTGGATAATATATTCCTGGTGTCGGTAGAAGACGCAGCGCGTGAATCGGATATTATCGTCATAACAACGCCGGCAAGTGAAATACGTGAAGTAGCTTACATGTTAGGTGATGTTCGCCGCAAAACTATTGCTGACCTGTCCAGTTTCAACTTTTTGCGCGATGCACAATACAGCAATACACACACCGTGCTAAAAGCTATCACTAGCTGCCAGAACCTTGTGAAGTGTTTTAACGTAACAGGATATGAAGATCTTGTGAATCCTGATTTTATCGGAGCTACCACCGATATGTTCATGGCTGGTGATAGCAGGAAGTCAAAAGAGGTAGTGAAACTGCTGGCGCGCGACCTTGGCTTCATCGACTGCTGTGATTTCGGTGATGGGGACACTATACCTATGCTCGACGAAATGAGCCAATGCTGGAACAATAAGGCAGTAAAGCAAAAGCTGGTAGCAAGCCTTGCGTACAAGCTCGTAAAACGCTAAGACACGTTATTGCTGTTTCTCGTATAGTATGAAGTTGCCTTCTGCATATGACCGGACTGGTTTCAGATCCGGGTATGCTGCAACGTCATCATCCTTTTTCAGATACAGGAAATCATAGGCAGCCAGGTTTATTTTCGAAACATCGTCGATACAACAGGGCGTTTCTTCGATGACATCTTTATACCTCGTTTGTATGTAATAGTTAAAGGAATTGGACGTCAGTGAGAATCCGTAGAATTTTATTTTTCCCGGCCTTTTGTGGTGCTTAGTTACATAACTAAGCACTTTTTTATTGTTCTCATCAAACCACCATTCCCGGATATTGGTCACTCCTGCCTCGTATTGAAAAAAGAAAACAAGCACACCCACCAGCAAGATGGTGAGGCTATAAATGACCGTCTTGAATTCTTTTAGCGAACGGAGGATCGCAAAAAAAGACATGATGAACAGCGGGTACAAGTACAGTGCGCCTCTGTGCACTACCAGCCGGGAACCAAAGAGGTAGAATTGCAGGTTGATGGCCGCAATAGCGAGGAACAGAAGGAATGGTGCTATAAATTGTGTTGACGATAGCTTACCCTTTAACCATAGTGACAATGACACGACAAACAGCAAGCCGATCAAATCGGTTGTTGACCACATGAGCAGTTGCTGGTTGCCGTGAAGAAAGACGTAGCTCGCCATGTCTTCGATCATTGAGGCTACTGTATCGTCAATGAAATTATTTACACCGCCATAGTAAAGTTCTCCGAACGCGTTCATGCGGTATAAAGGGTAAGCACATAGCAATAGCAATAAGCCAAAGTATAACGCGGGTATTCCAAGTAAGTTGCCGGGTTTGCGTTCACCGTTATAGTATTGCAGGTAGACGGAGCACATAAATACCCCTAAAGCTGCATTTAATACTGTGAAATTTGCATAGGTAGCCAGTACCGCAAACAACAGTGCCAGGTGCAGCGATGTTTTGTTCTTGTTGTCGGTAGTAGCAGCCAGTTGAAATAGCTGCAGGAAAGAAAATGACAGCAACCCTATTGCCAGTCCATAACCGCGGCTCAATGCGAAAAAACGCAATAACGCTGCATTGAGTGTAATAGCGATAAGAAACAAAAGCCGCAGGCTTCGCTGTGAAAAATAGAATCCGGATATTTTGTAATAGCTATAAAGGAATAATACAAATGCAAGGATGTTCGGTAGTCGCAGTGATAGTTCGTGGTGCGAGCACACCAGATTCAGTTTTACCAGCAGGGTATTAAGGATATGGTTGTTTGCAGCAGGATTGGCAGCTGTAACAATATCCCACACAGATAGCGGAACAAAACCTAAGTAGGTCCATGCTTCGTCAACAGTAAGTGGAATGATAATAGCCCGGGCGACTACATAGGCGACTGCAGCAATGCAAAATATCCAGGTCGCTATTCTCATACAAGATAGAAGAGGGTGGTCGTTACCATCCGCTGGCCAGCACGTCTGCTATGTGCAGGGTCTGCATCGGCAGTTTATTCTTGTCGATATACCCCTGCAAATGCATCAGGCACGAAACGTCAGTAGAGATCATATACTGCGCTCCCGTTTCGAGTGCGCTTTGCACTTTGGTTTGAGCCATACCCACGGAGATCGGTTCGAACTTAACTGCAAATGTGCCGCCGAAACCGCAGCAGGTCTCGCATTCCTTCATTTCTGTAAGCTCGAGGCCTTTTACTTTGTTTAACAGTTTGCGTGGAGCTTGCTTAATGCCGCATTCGCGCAGGGCGCCGCAGGCATCATGATAGGTAGCCTTTCCTTCCAGCGTTGCACCCAGGTCTTCCACTTTCAACACGTCTGCAAGAAATTCCGTGAACTCAAACATGCGTTTACCGACTTGCGCATTATTGTTATGCTCGGCGCTGTTCTCAAACATCTTATCATAGTAGTTGCGTACAAACCCCGTGCACGATCCGCTGGGGCCTACTATAAATCCCTCGCCTTCAAAATCGTGCAGGAATTTTTTTGCCACGCCTTTTGCATCGTCCCAAAAACCTGCGTTAAAAGCGGGCTGTCCGCAGCAGGTTTGGTTGGGGTTGTAGGTCACGTTGCAGCCCAGCTTCTCCAGCACTTTAACCATGTTCATGCCGGTTTGAGGATAGAGCTGGTCTACAAAGCAAGGTATGAAGAGTTGTACGTTGTGCATGTTGTCTTTAATGTTTCTTACGGCTGTTCCTGATCATTTTTAAAGCTGTAATAGCAGCTTCTTCCCCTTTATGTCCGTGGGGACCACCCAGGCGTTCTGTGGCCTGCTGCTCGTTATCCAACGTCAGTACTCCGAATATTACAGGCACAGGCAACATCAGGTTCAGCTGCAGTATGCCTTCGGTAACAGCTTTGCATACATATTCAAAATGGGGTGTACCACCGCGAATCACCGCACCAAATGCGATGATCGCCTCGGGCGCGCTTTTTTTATCCTTACGGTTTTCCCAGAGTTGCCTGCAGGCAAAGGGCAGCTCAAAACTTCCGGGCACAGCCAGCTTTTGAACGATCACTGCACCGTTCTGTTCAGCAATACGCTCAGTACCCGCAATAAGCTCGCCGGTTATTTGCTCGTTCCATTCAGTGTAAACAATTGCTATCCTCGGCTTCTTCAGTTCCTTCAGTGAAGCGGTATCCAGCAGGGTAGGACTCTGTTGTGATTGTGCCATAAAACTAAAAATCCCCTTTTAGCCCGTAAAGGTAAAAGGGGATTTGAATATTGTGAAACATATTCTTATTCCAGTTCTCCCAGGCGAGCAAGGTATTTGTCTACGTTGCGTGCTTCGGCGCTGGTCGGGTATTCATCGCGTATACGGATATACGCCTTTATGGCTTCTTCAGGTTTCTTGTCCATTTCATACGCAGCTGCTGCGCGGGAAAGGTAGAATGGCGTCAGAC